>JANQRM010000161.1 GCA_028284565.1 Anaerolineae bacterium
ATGACGTGGGCATGGCGGGTGGCAGTGAATCATCTCTTGAATGTCCGCAAACAACGGGCTCAACAATCCACGATGAGCTTTGAAGCGATGGGACACGACCTCAGTGAAGGCTTATCGGATAACTTGCCATCCGTTGCCGAAACGGTGGATCGAAAACTCCTGATTGAAGAGGCGAAGATTGGCTGTATGCAAGCGATGTTGCAATGCTTGAAGCCCGAAGAACGACTTGCTTATATCTTGGGTGAAATCATGGGGATTGACCATCAAATCGGCGCGGAAATCTTCCAGATTAGTCCATCGGCGTATCGCAAGAGGGTGAGTCGCGCGCGGAAAGCCATCCGTGACTTTATGATGGGACATTGTGGCTTAATGCGAAAAGACAATCCTTGTCGCTGTCATAAGCGGATTAACGTGGCGATTGAGAAGGGACGAATCCAACCTGAGAACCTGCTCTTTGCACAAACGGGTGAGGACGACGATGCGCTTCGTGAGAAGGTTGCTCAATTAGATGAGACGGCGCGAGTGGTTGCACTTTTTCAGACGCATCCTGATTATCAACCCCAAGAAAGTTTTACAAGCGTACTTACGAGGTTGTTGGATTCAGGCGACTTGTCGTTTTTGAATTAAGCCGGGAAGCGATGTAACCACCAATAGTCCGCTTCAGGATAGACTGCTTCTAATACGTCCGACCAGATAAATCCTGTTTGGTCGGCATATTGGCGGAGATAGCCATCCGCTTCGGCAACTTTAGAGCGCAATTCGGCACTTTCAATGTGACGTTCTTCCATCTCGTGAAGCAGTTCTTGTACAACGGTTCGACGCAGGGCTTCTGGTTTGTAACCACTCGCGCACATTGATGGATTTTCCATGCACTCTTGGAAGTATTGCTTAATTAATTCGAGGCGCGAATTGGCTTCTTTGAGCATTTTGTCATTATAGAAGGATGACCATTCCCCACGAACCACATCGAAGGCTTGTTGCACGGAGTCTAGTTTCTCGTGTTGACTGTCTTTCATCTCGTCTTTGAGGGCTTCTAATCGACGCAACCGCAAGAGAATCATGCCCACTGTCAGCCGAGGCATATTCCCACTGCCGAATAGCCCCCCAACATTGCCATAGACTTCATCGCCACGCAGATAATGTTCCAGCGCATCTACCATTTGCTTGACTTCGCTCAGGTCTTTACGGATTGAATAATTGCTGGACATAAGGTTGCCTTTCGCTCTGCTTGCCATCATTACTATCATGATAACACGTTCACGCTCAACTTTGTGAAATCTAATACAAATTAGACAAACTTTTCAGTGAATGCTTAGGAATACAGATTGACCACTAAGCAAACAAAAAAGCCCCGCGCTTGGCAGGGCATCTTGAGTTGAGTAGGTACTTACTTCGCTTCGAGAAGTTCTTCTTTCCAGAAGGTCGGCAGGGAAACCACACGCCGAACCGGACACTTCCCCGCTATTTCGAGGAGGCGTTCTCTCTGCTTCTCGTCCAAATCGCCATGGAAGGTCATTGCTTCCCGAATCTCATGCACAAATAGGGCATCACCTTCATATGCCTCGTATTCGCTGGCTTTGAAGCGTTCATAATCAAGCGCGACATCCACACCTTGCAAATCCCAGCCTTTGCGATCCGCATACATCTTGACAGTCATCGCCATACACGAGCCAAGCGCACCCATCAGCATCTGTGTGGGAGAGGGGGCGGTATCTGTGCCACCATCATCAATTGGTTCATCCGCATGGTAGGTGTGACTGCCTGATTGAATCGTTGTTTTCATGCCATCACGAAGGGTAATCGTCGTGGTCATCTCATTGCCTTTTCCTGTCCTATCGTCTTGCTATTCCGACGCATTGAGGTCAGGTGACCTTACGGATAAAGAATAAACCGCCAAGGCGCAGAGAACGCCAAGAAATATCATATCATTGCTCGGGTCACAGACAAGGACATGGCTTTAGAAGTTAAGTTTGATAGAGGCAAAGTTGGATAATTTCCTCTGAGTCCTCTGTATGAAGGTCAGTTACAAAGCGACCCTCATTGGTGAGATTTATTTCTTCGTCAGGCGTTGCAGACCTTGATAGCGGGGGTCGCCCTGAATATCCTTCCAGCGTTCATCCCCACCGTCCGTATGCCACTCAATGACATACATCCCATCGGTATCTTGATAGGCAAAGGAGGGACGCAAACCGAGCAAAATCTGACGCATCACGCCGATAATATCCTTGCGTTCTTCGCCCATCTTGAGAACAAAATAACGCCCCGGCTCCCATTCAAAGAACATGGGCATCCCATCCGACGTGCCTTCCATCTGAATCGGGTTGCTTGCCTGAGTGCAACTCATGAACACCGCTTGCAGACGATTGTTCCACAGCGTATGGTTGACACGCTCCTCAATGTAATAGGGACGCGGTTCAGGGGTTGAATAAAACCATTTACGGGCGGTTGTTGCCATAGTTTGTCTCTTTGCTTGTGAAATCTGCCACCATAGCCCTAGTGTACCGATTCTTAAGGAAATGGGCTAGAGGGAGGGTAATAATCTGCAGAAACCAAACGCCCCGCACACAGAGATGAGGGGGCGCAGGTTATGTTGGGGAAGCCTTGTCTGGCTTACGTGGGGGCATAAGCAACAGACAGCCCCACCTTAACACAAAAATCTGACGCACCAAATGACGCAAGCCCTACGCTTCACCTACGCGGAGAAACGCTATAAACGACAGAAGCTAGCTAGTTGCTAGTTGTAAAGGTGGTTCGCTGAACCGCCCCTACATAGGTGGTTTTCTCTTGAAGATGTCACGTTATAATGGGTCAATATTCTATCTACAATGAAACAGAAATCATGGCAAACCGTCTTCTCCTCATCTTACTCCTGCTAACATCAGTATCAATCATCACCGCCCAAGATGACATCCCATTACAAGGGCAGTTGCTAGCATTAAATACCGTCGAGCAAGATGCGATTCTGCTTTATGAAGTGGAAACAGGTCGCATCCGTACCTTGTCCTTTGGGGATGAAGCGCATCATGTCTGGGATTTCTCGCCGGATGGATGTCGATTGCTGTTTACACTCCAAGAAGGCACAAATCCCGCACAACTGTACACAGCGCGGTTGGATGGGCATGATGTGCAAGCGATGGTGAGCTATACCGAAGGCGATGCAGTTGTCTGGGGCGCGTGGGAGCCTCAATGGTCGCCGATGGGAGATAAAATTGCGTTCACCATGATTCGGGATCGTCGTCAACGTGATGGCACTATTCTTCGTGAATATCATGTCGGTTGGATTCCGGCAGAGGGGGGCGAACCGACCTTTTACAGTGTGACGGGACGTGAGCATACACCCGAATGGTCGCCAACGGGTGAGTTTTTGGCTTATGTCTCTTATGATGAGCGTGTGGCAGGCGATGACCTTTTCTCGACGGCTGTGCCAACACCGGAATTGCCCGAAGGTCAACCGACTCCTGTGCCTGTGTTACTGAATGAAGCCGATTTATGGGTGGTGAGTGCCGATGCAGAGACCAAATATCGCCTAACCAATTTCCAAACGGGGACGATTAGCAAGCCCAAGTGGAGTCCTGATGGTGAGTTGGTGAGTTTTGTCTATTCACCAAGCAACAACAACGATATGTTCTGGATGATTGGCAGTCAGCAAGGTTCGAACTCGACACAGTTGACCAACCAGTGGAGCTTAATTCTCGATACCACATGGCTACCGAATAGCGCCGCAATTCTGGGTGCGACACGGGATTTCAACGACATTGGCGAAAATCGTCTGTGGCAAATTCCACTCTTCCTGAATTCGGAAGCCCAAGCCACACTATATCGTCAGAGTTTACCCATCCAACATGCCGATTATCCACGCTTTAGCCCTGATGGAACGCGACTGGCAGTCCGCAGTGCCTATGAACTGATGCTCATCAACCTGCAAGACAACAGCTTCGAGATGCTACCGCCAGAGACATTAGGCAATACCCCAGCCGTCTGGAGTCCCTTGGCTTTCAATGATGAACGTGAATGTCAATGAATAACAACGCAAAGGTGGAAAGTTTGCAAAGAGGCAAAGAGTAAATCTCCAACTATCCAATGTTAATTTTAGTGAATACAGATATAAAAAACCCTTTGCGCCTCTGTGTCCTTAGCGTTCTCTGCGTTGGATCTTTTAATCTGCTTGTTCCAACGTCGCTTCCAGATGTGCATCATGTTTACGGTTCGATTGCGTCGTCATAGAGACTAAATACCACAGTATGCCATCTTTGACTTCGTATTGTCTTGTCGACGCGACCATGCGCGGGTCATTGGCAAAGGCTGAACTCTTGAATCGCAGAATTAACACATTATCTTTCAGAGTAACATCACCGTTCAACACTTCGACACGTCCGTTGTTTTGTGAATTCACCCATTCATAGGTTTCGTCGTCAAGCTGACGGATGAAGCCAAATTCCCAATGGAGCAAGGTTTCTGTGCCATCATCATGCAATCGCCATGTCTTTTGCTCATATTGGACTATCGGCTTGTCGTCATGTTCACGGAAGGTCAAGACTTCTCGATATCGTGCGGTTTCAATTGTGGGATAAAAGGCGTTGCCCGTACCTTGCCATGTGCCAATGAGTTGCTTCACAGGAGTCTCCTTGTTGGCAGTCAATGTGCTTTCAGTATAATGGTGGCTCTACTGTCCTAACCAGAGCCGAACCTTCATGCCCAATTTTGTCCGCGTTGTCAGTTTATTCCTAGTTACTATCAGTCTATTGGGAAATACACCAACACCCTCACCCTATGATGTGATTCCGACACCGATTCCAACTGTCATACCAGAGCGTGAAGCCACGGCGCATCGGCGGGCAGTAATGTTTGCGGGTCCGGGGGAGACACATCGGCAGGTGGATTTTTTGAATGCAGGGGTGCCAATCACGATTGTAGGACGGAATCAGCTGGGTAATTGGTTGCATATCATTCGGCGGACGGAAATCGGGTCGATTGCACAAGATGGCTGGGTGATGAGTGGCATGTTGAATTTGGATGAGAACCTTTTTTATAGCGAGTTGCCGATTGAAGAAGGCTTGGTCGATGCCGAGCCAGACAATGTGGTCGGTGAGTCGATTGCACAGCTTTATGAATTGCCGATTCTGCCAGAAATTCATCCCGATATGATAGAAGTCTATGAACGAGGCTTAGAACTGGGCAACCAGCCGAATGTCATCACCAAAGTGGGGGATAGCCTGAGTGCAGATGTCAATTATCTGACCTATATGAGCCAAGACGATTATGAATTGGGTCCCTATAATTATCTGCAAGAGACAATTGAGTTCTATGGCGATTCAACGGCAGGGAATAGTGTCGCGGCGAGAATCGGCATGAGTTCACTGGTGGTATTCGACCCCTTTTGGGCGAATGCCGAATTATGTGAGCCAAATGAAACGCCCTTAGTCTGTGAATATCGCTTGAAGATGCCGAGTGTGGCGTTTATTATGTTTGGACCGAATGATGTACGGTCAATGGATACAGAGACCTACACAACACAGATGAGGCGGATTCTCGAGGAGACGTTGGATAAGGGTATTATTCCAGTCTTATCGACCTTTAGTGCGAGTCCGAATCATTTCTTGTGGTGGCAATCGGTGAATTTTAACCTGGCGTTGATGGAGATTGCGGGCGAATACAACGTGCCGATTGTGAATTTGTGGGCGGCGGCAAGACCCTTGCCCGACTATGGCTTAGATAATGACCGTGTGCATCTGCTTCAGAGTGGATTTCGGTATCTGAAATTCACCGACGGACGTGAAACATTTTATGGCGCGACCTTGCAAAATTTGTTGTCGATACGGGTGTTATATTCGATTCAAGAAGCTGTCGGGTTGTTAGAAAGTCAATGACATGGATATAGCATTCTGGCACCAAATCAAGCAAAACAACTATGCATTTCCTGTTGGACATCAATTAACTGATTTGACAGAGGAGCTATTTTCTTATCTCGCATCATCAGACCCTGAATTACGCCTAGAAATCGCCAACGCTATTCTTGAACAATGGATTTCAGTTCGCAATTTGTATTCCGACGCTCAATTGGACACAATGATTGATGAGTTACTGGATAACCTGCGAAACGGTATCGGCGAATCAGGTACAGATAGTATCTTTCTGCGCTCAATCTCGCTTTGGATTTTGGCGTATATCGTGCGTCATGATAGCCAAGTCTCTTTTATGTCGGTGTCAAGATTCAATGCATTATTCATTTACATTGAGCAATATGCTCGGGATGAACAGGATTTGCGGGGTTGGGTTGATGACAAAGGGTGGGCGCATTCCACAGCTCATATCGCAAGTTTACTCGTCGCTATCTCTGAACATCCACATGCAAATCAATCAATTGATGAACGCATTTTGTCGCTTGTTTCTCTTCTCGCTACTCGTCAAACCGACTATATCTATCATCATGGCGAAGATGACCGTATGGCGGATTCTGTTATGACAGTTCTCTCGAAAAATAATGTGAGTATTGCATTTCTCCGTAATTGGCTAAAGCAACTAGAGTCAGTCATGGCATTGGCAAGCGAAGGAATGTCCTTTGACATCCGAATATATAATGCTTATATGAACGCCCGTAATTTTGTACGCGCCGTGTATTTTCCGATTGAATTATGTCTGCCAGAGAAGCCACCATTGTGGGATGAACTTCGCCCCATGTTATTAGATTCCATTAAAGAAATTGGCTTGTGTTAAGCGACAATAAGTCATAATTCTCATATTGAAATATTGTTTTGAGGTCTTGATATTAATACAGATTTTACAAAAATCTCGTACAATAGAAGCCTACCCAAAGGAGAATTAGTTGCCCAAATTGAAGCCTTGTGCGCGTTGTGAATTGGAATTACCAGAGACTCAGTTTGAGACTCCTGACTCCATGTTTTGCAAAACGTGTACTGAAGAAATGGTCGAAATTATCCGTAGCAAATACAATGCCATTGAAGCCGCCCTGTTCCGTGCCAAACTCCGCAGGCAGAAAAGAGCGGCTAATCTAACCCCACCACCCAACAACTAGACTAATTGCGCTTCCGTCTCATCGGCAAGTTGCTTGAGCCAATCCATAAAAATCGTTCCGCCTGTCCCTAGTGGACTTTCCACTTTTTGAGCGATGTATTCGGTTGCATAATGATAGTGCAATTGACGGAATTCCAGCACCTTGCGTAGGCATTCATTATAGGCTTCAGCTAAGGCGGAATTGCCAGCATGCGCTTGCACATACTCGCGGATGGCAGAGGTACGGACTTGCTCCATAAATTCCCGATGCGGTTTAGGCATATAGGCTTTCATGATATTCAGATGGTCAGTCAGGCGGGTTTGTTCATGTTCGATGCCTAAGACGGCGACCAATGACGGAATGATGGAGCTTTGCGCGCCCGTTTGCCCACGGAAGGATTGCGGTTTGCCATTGTATTGTTCCACAACACCTTCATAAACCACATCCGTAAAGCCGAAGATATACGGACGGACTTTGTAATAATACACATCCGAATCACAATGCTCTGGCATCCGATGGAAGGACACCAGCATATTAGACACACTCTCGTGTATAGCTGTGAGGGCAGACTCTAATGCGGATGAATCGTTGTTTTCCACCGCAGACAGCGCAGGTTGAATATGACGCAAGGCTTTGGCGGCATGGGCTTCAATATCGACATGCACCAGGATAAACCAATCTTCATCAATCCCACCACGAAAGTTCTGAATCAGCGCGATATTACCAAGTTCAATCTCGCCATTGGGGTCAACTCGTTTCCAATTGTTCAGTACATAATCCGTGTAGGCTAAAATCGGCGGACGCTCCACCATCTCGGAGACTTGTACTAAGGGTATTGCTACACCTTTGGGTATGTGATGCGCTGGCTCTTCATGCGTTGACCAAACGTAGGAACTGGCATAGTAGGAATAGAGTTGATGCACACGCTCCACAATCCGAAAGTCATTGACTTCTCGTAAGGGTGATAAATCAACCACAGCTAAATTGTCTAAAGTCGGGCGGATTTGTGTTGAAGCCAGCAATTCGGGAATGGTAGCGGCGATGTCTTCCAGTTCATCGACTGTCTCTTCGCTTAATCCGCAATCTATCCCTTTGAGTGTTAGTAACGGGTCAGGGTTGATGAGAAAACCTCGTTCATCCCAGATATTCCAGCAATTCTGATTCATGGTTAATCCCCCTAATTGAATACATACTTATGTCAGTTGTATCATTCAAACAAGGGATTATCCATTAAGATAGGCAGAATGCACAAGTTTAGAGGAGATGGGCTTCTGTCTCATTCGTCAGATGTTGCAAAAAACGCATAAATTGTGTACCACCTGTACCCACTGGCGAAGTCGATTTCTCGAAGATATAGGTCTTGGCATAATAAAAATGCGCGCGCCGGAAGGTAATCAGTTGCCG
>JANQRM010000167.1 GCA_028284565.1 Anaerolineae bacterium
TCAAACAGAAGCAAGCGCAAATCACGGGCAAAGGCACGCGCAATTGCCACCCGTTGTTTTTCTCCGCCGGATAGATGCTTGGGAAACTTGTCCATTAAATGCCCAATATTCACGCCTGTCATGTTGGAAACCATTCGCACACGTTCAGGGACTTCTTGTTCGCGTTTTCGTAATTTCAGGAAAAAACCAACGCTACGTTCTGCTTTCCAGTGGGGAATTAATGCCCAACTTTGGAAGACCATCCCTATTCCGCGATCTTCATGACGAATGAGGCTGAGTTCTTCATCATCATAATAGACCGTCCCACTATCTGGGTCGTCCAAGCCCGCAATGATACGAAGCAACGTTGTTTTACCTGAACCAGAGGGTCCCAAAATTGCCACTGCCCCACCCGATGATATTTTTAGACTCACACCATCCACAGCAATTACCTCTTCTTCATTTTTTCCATTTACGATAAATCGCTTACTCACATTTTCGACTGTTACTCGCATGATGTGTCCTTTACACACGCAACTTTGTGCAATCTGAAACAAAGTCACTGTGCAATCTTTAGAAAATTATTCAATTACTTGACAGCTTATCATAAAGGCGTTAAGGTTCGGATGATTAGTTCAATAGGAATGTTATTTTAATGTTCGTTTTCAGTCGCAACACAACCACTACTATGATGACTACGATGTCCAGCGGGGAACCGAGTGGGAGTTTTCGCGTGCTGTAAATGAGCCGAGTTATCGGAACAAAACAGACAAGCGTGTGGAAAACTCCACGCGCTTTTTTTATGCATAGAAAGGATGAAATATAATGGCACGCTATACGATGAAATTTGGAGGGACATCCGTCGGCTCACCAGAAGCAATTGAGCGTGTGATCGACATCATAGGAGATAATTTGCGACAAGGCAATCAAGTCGCTGTGATTGTCTCTGCGATGGGCGGTGTCACCAACCAATTGTATGAATCGGCATTGGCGGCAGAACATGGTGATAAGTGGGGATATCTATCCATCTCCAGCGACATCCGTGATAGACACGAAGATGCCATTACACAACTTCTCCCAGCCAGCTCAGAGCGTGAAGCCCTGATTGTCCAAATACATAAACTCCTTGATGAGCATATTGAATTATGTAATGCGGTCAATATCTTAGGTGAAGCCACTGGACGCATTCGTGACGCGATTGTCTCATTAGGGGAACGATTGAGTAGTCGTGTCATTGCGACAGCTTTGCAAGAACATGGAATCAACGCCAAACAATTCGATGCTGGCAACTTCCTTGTTACCGATAATAATTATCAAGATGCCGAACCCATGTGGGATGAAACCGAATCCTGTATCCGTGAGAAGCTTTTGCCTCAAGTCGAACAGGGAGTCACACCGATTATCACAGGCTTCATAGGCGCCACACCCGATGGCACAGTCACAACATTGGGACGCGGAGGAAGCGACTTCAGCGCGGCAATTTTCGCGGCATACCTCGATAGTGACGAACTCGTAATCTGGACAGATGTGGATGGGGTGATGACAACCGACCCTCGCCTTGACAAGCGCGCCCAAGTTTTACGCAATGTCTCCTATCAAGAGGTTGGTGAACTGGCATTCTATGGCGCAAAGGTTCTCCATCCCAAAACCGTACAACCCATTATCAAGCGTGAAATTCCCATGCGTGTGCGGAACACCTTCAATGTCGCCGATGAAGGCACACTTATTGGTGCAGAGATGAATCCCAGCCAAACTGTCATTAAAGCCGTTACCTGTGTACGAGATGTGAGTATGCTCACCGTCAGCGGGAAAGGCATGTTAGGTGTACCGGGCATTGCTGGTCGCACTTTCCTTGCCACTGCACAAGCTGGAGCCAGTATCCTCATGATTTCGCAATCCTCATCAGAACAGAGCTTCTGCTTCACGGTGGTTGATGACCAAGCTGATTCTGTGAAAATTGCGGTTGAAGAAGAACTTGCCAAAGAAATCAGCCATCAAGATGTTGATAGTGTTGATGTCCTGCGTGATATCGTGATTATCACGGTGATTGGGGCAGGTATGCGTGGAATACCCGGCGTTGCGGGGCGTGTCTTCACCACATTGGGTGATAACAGATTGAATGTGCTTGCGATTGCTCAAGGGTCATCTGAATGTAGCATCTCATTCATTGTTGCGGAAGAAGACTTGGAACAAGCCATTTCCAAGCTACATGATCTTGCATTAGAATCTATCGTCGTACCAATTTAGCCATCATTCGATGATACAGAACTGTCTCACTAGCACCAATCCTTCTGCCGCGTGCATCGAGACTTGTGAGCCACGAAATCTTGCGAGTGCTTCAATTGCTTCCAATGAGCGATTATGAGGGAATGGTTTCATTTGGCTTTTATAACAACGCAAGGCTTCGAGTTTTGTTTCTAAGGTATCGCTAATGTCCACCCAGACATTGGGTGTAAAGGCAGTTTCTAAATAACTGATATTCCAATGCGTTTCAGAAACGACTTCATATGTATAGATTGACTGAATTTTGAGACCAGTTTCGGTGACTGGACGTGCAGCAACTGTAACAGCATAATTTAGGATGCGATGGTCTTGGTGAAGGTCAAACAAAAAAGGTGTAAAGAGAATATCAGGTTGAACTTCAATTAATAGGTCATTTACAACCTTATTGATTTTCCATAGAGGCTCGTCCGGGAGTAATACAGCAGGTAAATCCAGAAAAATTAGTTCCTGAACCCCCATGACATCACACGCCTTTCTAGCCTCCGCTTGTACAACATCAAAACTACTTTTAGGAATAAACGGATGTGCCGATTCGCCATATCCGGTAAGAATGGCAATCGTTACATGATGACCTGCACGAGTGTATCGTGTGATTGTACCGCCTAGTCCCAGTGTTTCATCATCTGGATGAGGGGCAACTACTAGAATTTTCATCAAAAGCGTCTCCCAAATAATAATTCAAACCTGACGACCAAGGGCAAACAAGTGCTGGGGACATCCCAACTGGATGTCCAAACCGCGAATCTGTCAATTATTCTTCAGATGACTTATCGAATGACCTGTTCTGGGTCTAAAGCTAGTGGGTTGTTCGGCTTCTCAATAATGAACGAACCGATTGCTAAAGCATCAATCCCTGTACTGAAGAAGGTTCTTAGCGCATCGCGTGGGCTACAAACAATTGCCTCGCCTTTGATATTAAAGCTTGTGTTCAAAACAATGGGTACTCCTGTTTTTTCTTCAAAGGCTTTTAGTAAGCGATGATAACGAGGATTGACATCCTCTTCTACTGTCTGTACACGCATTGTATTGTCAACATGCACTATAGCAGGAGCCTCTGCTAGTGCTTTTTCATGCGCCTCAAATGCCAGAATCATATAAGGAGCATCCGCCGCGTTCTTGAGATAAGTTGATGCATTCTCGGCGGCGAGGCTTGGGCAAAAAGGACGCCAATATTCCCGAAACTTAATCGCAGAGTTGACTCGATCGCGACTTTCTTCAAAACGCGGGTCTGCCAGAATAGAACGTCCCCCCAACGCGCGCGGGCCACCTTCTAAACGTCCTTGATACCAGCCAACAACCTTCCCCTTCATTAACAACTCAGCCGTATCGCTGGATACATCATCGCATTTTCTATACGCCAAACCACACGACTGCAATTGGAGTTCAATCTCATCATCCGAGTAACCGGGCCCGAGATATACATGCTTAAGAGGTTGAACTCGCTCTCCTGTAATGTCCATCCATAAACCAGTAGCGGCTCCGATTCCTGTACCGGAGTCAGACGGGATTGGAAAAATGAAAATATTCTCAAACAATCCTGATCGATGAAGCAGGCTGTTCATCTTAACATTGAGTGCCACACCGCCCGACAAACATAGGGTCTTCAAGCCAGTTTCTACTTGAAAGTGTTCAAGCAGGCGCAAAACAGTTATTTCAAGCGTGTGTTGCACTTCATAGGCGAGGTCTTCATGCACTTTGGTTAAAGCTTCTGAACCAGCACGAGGTGGAATTCCAACCAAATCAATCAAGGCATCTGTAAAACGATCCGAATAGGTGTGCGCGCCATGGTGAATATATTTTGGGTCAACAACATAATCCCAACCAGCAGGACCTGGTAGAACCACTTGGTCTAAGGCTTCGCGGAATTGTGGATTATCACGTCCATATGCTGCTAACCCCATGATTTTGTATTCACCGTCATACGCCTTAAATCCAAGAAACTCTGTCATAGCACTGTAGAACCAACCGAGCGAATGGGGAATTGGAGCCTCCCATAGCTTGTCCAATTCGTTGCCCTGTCCGTGCCATACGACCGCACACTGACTATCACCCGACCCATCAATGGTCAACACAAGTGCTTCACTGAAAGGTGAAAAGTGATATGCAGTAATAGCATGCGATTTATGATGCGGATAAAAACGTAATTCAGGCAAATAATCGGAACCAAAAAACTGACGCAATTGTTTATGGAGTTGTTGTTCAAGATTTTCAGGTCGAAACCATGACACTAAGCGATTTTGCCACGCTAATGTACCCTTGTCTGGAGGATATTGTTTGTTGATTTCATCATAAAACGCTCGCATTCGCCCATCACCATAGGCGGGAGCATCCCACCCATAAGCGAAAAAATCAATATCTGCTAAAGTTAGATTGGCTTGTTTCAGGCAGAAATCAATCGAGCGAATTGGGAACAATCCGTTGGCGTGCTTAATACGAACCAAACGTTCTTCTTCCACGTATGCATTTAATTCACCATCTTGCAATAGACATGCCGCTGGGTCATTTCCATGAAAATACCCAATTATATTCATACTTATTCCTTTGTGATACTGCGTTGAATATTCAAAGTCAGGTGTAAACATATCCAGTATACACGAATAGCGAATCCTTTAATGTTAAGATAAATAATTTATGATGTTGCCTGTTATTTTGATCCATCAAGTTTCCAAATGTTAATATCTGTCAGGCTCATATCATCTACGATTGATTGGAGTGTTCTGTGGGTGCTAGGATACACTAGCTCTGGTGCAATGTCTGCCAATGGCACAGCAATATGGGCGAATTTTAGAGCATCGGGGTCTGGGATTTGCCATGGCTTGTCACCATATTCAAGCACTTCTTCACCCCACAATGAAATATCGAGGTCAATGGTACGGGGTGCATTCTTATTGTTGGGGTCACGTTCACGGTGTAGTTCCTGCTCAATGCGATCTATCACATCCGACTTAAATTCAGCTGGTGTGCGATAAGTCTGCACTTTGACAGCTAGATTCCAGAAATCAGCTTGGTCGGTGTAACCTTGGGGTGCGGTAACATAAATCGAGGAAACTGCCAAGATGCTCGTATATTTGCCTAATAGCCCAATTGCTTCGGGTACATTTTGCTCTGGATTGATATTTGAACCTAATGAGATATAGGCGATATGATTAGTATAATCCGCTGGAGTTCGTTCAATCATTACACCCACCGTATCCGAAAAACGCAATGCGCCCGGTTTATGCACACGCACTTGGATATAGGGCGCGTCAAAATCAACGATACAAATCCGAGCAATCTCCCCTGCTAGCTTCTCCACCAAAAAGTAATCACTTTGCTCGACATGCTTGATGATCGCTTTCGTGACGGTACGATAATTGAAGGTGTCATCCGGATTGTCTGTTTCACCTGCTTTTTTCAGATCTGTACCTAAGCGGAGGCTAATCACCACATCTTGACGATCTTTGCGCTCATGTGGGCTAAATCCAATGATACAGCGAAGGCGTAAGTTATCAATTTCAATGATATCCATAGGTTTCTCATCTTAAAATATATGCGTGATTCTAAGATAATTATCGTACACTAAACGATGTATATGTGTAAGATTTACTAACGTCCAATCATCTAATTTTAAGGTTCGGTTAAGGCTAGTGACTATACTTAACAATTGTCGATGGCAGTTAATCGAATATAACGACTAAATGAAGGAAAAAATCATGGAAACTCCTGCCAGTGGTTATCATCTTGACGCACTACGTGAAAATGGCAGTCATTATCATGCCAACGGAAAAATCGTCAAGCTGAGTGAACATCATAAAGAGTTAATCAAAGAACCCACTCAGGACATCAACGAAAAGCTGGCATCCCCTGAGCTATTAAGCCGATTTGAACTCGATTTCGCGCCTGTTGATAAGACGAAGGTCGAAGAAGCGATTGAATCCATGCTGTATGCAGTCGGTGAAGACCCTGAACGCGAAGGCTTGCAACGTACACCTCATCGTGTTGCAAAAGCCTATACCGAATTATTGAGTGGCTATACAACTGACCCAGCCAAACTCATTAACGATGCTGTGTTCGATGTAGAATATGATGATATGGTCATCGTGCGGGACATTGAATACTACAGCTTATGTGAACATCACATGCTCCCCTTTATGGGACATGCCCATGTCGCCTATATCCCCAGCGAAAAAGTCGTTGGCTTATCGAAAATCCCGCGTATTGTTGATATGTTCTCACGTCGTTTGCAAGTACAGGAACGCCTAACTCAACAAATTGCGGAGTTCATCAATGAAGTACTTGAACCCAAAGGGGTAGCGGTTGTGATGGATGGTTCGCATATGTGTTCCATGATTCGTGGGGTTGGCAAGGTGCATTCCGGCATGTCCACCAGTGCCATGATAGGTGAATTCAAGATGGATAAAGATGCGCGTCGTGAATTCCTTGACCATATCCAACGGGCTAGCAACAATAAGAATCTGCTATAAATTCACATCTAAAATGAATTCTGAGGAGTAGGGCAATCGCCTTGCTCTTTTTGATTCATGCACTAGCGATGTCCCATGCCCCTCGTTACAATGGCGCGGTTTTGCGAAATAGTTTGGATGATGAATTGAATCGCTCGCGTCTTTGGCACTATCTTCTCCATAGCACTCCTTTGCTTCTCGCTGTCCTCATCTATGGCTACACGATCAATCTCTCTTTCTTTTTGGATGATGGCTTGCTCTTTGACATGATTCGGGATTATCCGGGTGGCATGGAAGGCTTTCGGTTTTGGGGTGGTTCTCCGTCGTTTCCTTACTATCGTCCACTTGTTTTTTCACTCTGGGAATTCAATGGATTAGCTCTCGATGGACGCTATAGCCCTATCCTTTGGCATCTCGTGAATGTTGTTGTCTTCGGCATCACGGGTGTTGGCATCAGCCTCATAACCCATCGAATCACGCAACATTTAGTGATGGGCATCATCGCTGGCTGGTTCTATATCCTTTTCCCCTTCAATTACAATGCCGTGATGTGGGTAGCATCCCTGTTTCACCTTCTCGCGGTGATGGGAACGGTCTTTGCCTTCTACTTTGCTCTCAGATTCTTGGAGAATCATCGTAGCCGAATTAGCTTCATCTTGACTCTATTATTCACCTTTATCGGTGTATTCAGTCATGAAAATGGCGTGCTAGTCTTGCCCATCTTTGGTGTCTATGTACTTTTGAGTTATGGATCGCAAACGCTAAGAAATTATCACATCTGGACAATTGGTATTCCAATGGCTCAGATTGTTGGCGTGTTTCTGTATCTCTTTCTCACACTCCCACGACCCGGTTCAGCCGCCCTCTTCCGACCCGAAATACTCATAGATAATCTAGCGTTACTGCTCCATGGCATTGCCTATCCGCTGTCCTCCCTTATCCGCAGAATAACACTCGCAGAAGCCAGTACTGAATTATTGTTATTGATGGTTACAATCGTCGTAATTCCCGCATTATTTTTTCTCTGGCGAATGGATAAACAACATTTCAAACTCGCTGGCTTTGGCTTGTTCTGGTATGTGCTTGCCTCCACACCAACCGTTTTGTTCCTCGAAACCGACTACATCATTGGTTCGTGGCGATTACTCTTAGCGGCATCTCCCGGTGCAGGTCTATTCTGGGGAGTATTGCTCGGCACACTCTTATCTCTTTCCTTTGCCACAGGCTATGACAGCAAACGCAGACAACGTATCCCGCGCTATATCGCCATCAGCATTATGGCATGGTCAGTTTTGGTGAGCTTACTCTTTCTCTCTCAACGTCGTCATGAAGCCCTCATACAGACACAATATCTTCGAGACCTCAAAGCTGAGATTGAAGAACATGCCACCGGAGCCAAGCCCCTCATTGTCAACGCACCCTCATTTATCACCGCATCTGATAAGTATCGCTTTTTCCCAACGGTGGGAATGGGGGTCATCTTTGTGGCAGATTTTGTCAATTATTCGCAACTGTATGAAGCAGAAGCGGGCGAGTCGTTTCCTTATGTTGATGCACTAGCTTATCATCAAATTCTGGATGCACCTGATACGATGAGTTTCGCACCCTTGCAAAATATTCAGGGGGATTTCACGGAACAAGTTCGTCAATCCAGTGACCTCTTTGCCACCATCTTTGACAACGATGAATTTTACCCGATGTATGTTGGCTATCCAGAGACAGCAGGCAACGATGAACCCATCGCTGAATTTCCATCAGCAGGGGTGTCAATAACTGAAGCCGAAGCGGAACTCCTATCCAACAGGGAGTTAGTTCTCCACTCACGTTGGCGTACAGATAACCCCCAAGCTGTTGAACCGTCATTCCAAGTCTATTGTTATGACAATCTCGTTGGCGAAGCAACTTGGATGGTTTGGGGAAATATTCATCCATTCCGTGTATGGAAAGTCGGTGAATCTCAAACAGACCGACGTGAAATTCGACTTTCACGGCCTGTCATTGAAGCCTGTCTCGATATTCGTGTTCGCATCGTCGATGAGGAAGATAACTCTGTCATCCATCACGCCCAACATCCTGAGACTGATGAACCATTTGCAGAATCGGGCTTTCCTATCCCTTTAATTTCACAATAGACATTTCTTGACTTTTCAGATACCGTTCTGACCCTTCATGATATTTAATCAACCTGGCATTACAAGCAAGAGGTTCCCTCATGTTGAGAAAACGCAAGCTATCTGATGGATTATCAACCTTTCTCATCATCTGGTTTGGACAGTTGGTGTCCTTGCTTGGCACACGGATGACCACCTTCGCCCTGCTCATCTGGGCATATCAACAAACTGAAAATGCCACCTCAGTCGCCTTACTTGGTTTCTTTGCCTTTGTCTCATCCGTGCTGGTGAGTCCCTTTGCAGGTGTCTGGGTAGACCGTTGGGATAGACGGCGAGTCATGCTCATTGCCGATACAGGTGCAGGCTTGATGACGGTTGTCCTAATTGTGTTGTTCTCGAATGACAGTCTTCAACTTTGGCATCTTTATGTTACCCAATTCATCGTTGGGATATTCGATGCATTTCAACGTCCCGCATATCAAGCATCGGTTACCCTGCTAATTCCCAAAGAACACTATGTACGCGCCAGTGGATTGCGTTCCCTTGCCTCATCCACCGGACAAGTACTTGCGCCCTTCTTTGCAGGATTCTTAATCACGATTTTTGATATTCAAGGTGTGCTGGTTGTCGATATTCTTACCTTCATGGTTGCTGTTTTGACTCTTATGCGCGTGCGAATACCCCATCCAGAAAAGCCGAAAGTAGGCGAACCGCCATCGGACTTTTGGGAAGATACCAAAACAGGTTTCCGTTTTATTGCTAAACGGCGTGGGTTGGTTGCCTTGATGCTTGTCTTTGCCGAGATTCACTTTTTCGCCGCACTCGCCTATATGTCTATTTTGCCAGCCATGATTCTCGCACGGTCAGGCAGTGATGAGATTGCGCTTGCCATTGCCCAAGCTGGATTAGGCATCGGCGGGATGGTTGGTGGGATATTAGTCAGCACATGGGGCGGACCCAAACGTAAAATTCA
>JANQRM010000171.1 GCA_028284565.1 Anaerolineae bacterium
CGACTTGGGCGCGTTATGACTTGGATGAACTCCCAGAAGGGCAAATCCTCTATCCGATATTGGGTTATTATCATACTCCCAACTCGGAGGCGGATGCTCGTCAGGTCTTATTGCTACCTGATGAAGACACCATCGTCATCTTGCCTGCGGATGATGGAAAGCCAGTGATTGAAATTCCTGACAATGGCAAGGACATCATCAATGACAGAGGCTGGACCATAGCGCGTGTGGCTCCTGTGGATGCACGTCCCTTGCCTGAACTGATTTTTGCTGATAACCCGCCGATAGTTGGGAATGGCATTCGCTTGTTAAATGTCCCAACTTCACCCGCCATCACGCGCGGAGAAACCCGCAATGTCGTTCTCTATTGGCAAGTGACCGAATCGCCCCAGCCTGCCGATTGGTTCACCTTTATGCAACTCATCGGCTTGGATTTGAATGCCTACGCTAGCAGTGACCAGCATGTGTTACCCTATCTCTATCCAACAGCGATGTGGCAAGCTGGCGACATCATCCCCGATTCACACAGGCTAACTATCCCCGAAGATTTACCCAATGGAGTCTATCGTTGGGGGACAGGCGCATACATCCCACCCGGACAAGACCGCTTGCCTATCCTCCCGCCCGACAATCGCCCGATGCCTCTCGATAACCTCTGGCTCTGGGACGGGATTCGCCTCCCGTCAGCGACCTTGAATCAGCCCCTTCCTGAAGAGGCAATTGAACTGGATGTCGATTTTGTAGATTCGATAAGTTTAGCGGGCTATACATTAGAAGCATCCGATACTGAGTGGACAATCCAACTGCATTGGCACGCGACTGGTTCACCCAGCGATGATTACACCCTATTCGTCCATCTCCAAAATGATGAGACGATGATTGTTCAGAGTGACAGCAAGCCCCTAGATGGACGGTCACCGACATGGGCATGGCACAACGGCGAACTTATCACGACCACGCACCAACTCACCGTACCTGACGATGCCCCACCACCCAATCAATTGTACGTGGGAATGTACAGCTTCCCGTCTTTAGTCCGCTTGATGGTTGAGGAGAGTGATGTGTTGGTATCGGACAATCGGGTATTAATTTGGGCTGAACACTGATGGCTATCTACCGCCGTTGCAACTGCCGATTGAGTGCCATCTTGACCTTCTCTAGCAAGGCATTGCCCGACATATGGTCGTGCTGTAAAACCTGAGTTAGCGTCGTATCCAACTCGGCGAGTTCCTCCATCGAGAGGGCATCCCCTGTGATGATGATGATCGGCAGATTGCGGAGGTCTGGATGTTCGCGCAATTCACGCAACATGCCAAACACATCCAAGCTCGGACGGGAGAAATCCAACACCAATAACGAGACTTTTTGGGATTCCAGCCATGTCAGTACCGCTTCATAACTGCCGACGGTCTCTACATCAAAGCCCGCGCGCGACAATATGTCCTCGATGACTTTTCGATCTGGCACAGTAGGTTCAACAACTAGAATCGGATCATCGGGCAGAATATGAATCACCCGTGCCATGGACTCCAAGAGTTCGTGTTGGCTAATTGGCTTCGTCAGATAATCTGCCGCCCCCAGATAAAAGCCTGTCGTCTTGTTATCAATAATCGACACCACAATCACTGGAATATGTGTCGTAGACGGCGTATCTTTCAGGCGACGAATCACCTCCCAACCATCCACATTCGGCATCATAATATCGGTGATGACCACGCTTGGTTGCACCCGTTGCGCGATTCGTACGACATTCGCAGGTTTAGTGGTCTGGATAATCTGATACGATTCCTCGCCTAAGTAATCATTCACCAATTGCAAGGCGGCGGGATCATCGTCCACAACCAGAACAACGGGTTTATCACCTTCGACATTGGGTAAGGTATCAGCTTGGATTTCGGGGGGTTCGGCTTGTGATGGGAGCAAAACATAGAAGGTACTACCGACGTTTTCCTCACTATCCACCCAAATATCGCCCCCATGCAACTTGACCAAGCGTTGGGTAATCGCCAAGCCTAAGCCCGTGCCTTCATATTCACGGATGCTCGATCCATCCACCTGACGGAAGGCATCGAAGATAATCTGTTGATTTTGCGGGGAGATACCAATCCCACTATCCGCAACTGAAATGACCACCCACACACCATCGTCCAATTGCACTCGTGACGGCACACGCAAATTCGGCGACCATTCGCCGTCGCGTACCGCAAGGGTCTCCGTCTTTATCGTAATGCCCCCCTCACTCGTGAACTTAACCGCATTGCTCATCAGGTTAATTAGCACCTGACGAATCCGTTGCGGGTCAACATCCACTTCGGGCAAATCCGTTGCCACTTGGATTTCAAAGGACAAGTCTTTTAGTTCGGCTTGAGGTATGACATCCGTACAGGCTTCGCGCACCACTTCCGCGATGTTCAGTGGGACCATTTCCAAGGTCATCTTGCCGGCTTCAATCTTCGACAAATCAAGGATGTCGTTAATGAGTTCCAGTAGGTGCTTTCCACTCGTATGCACCCGATCAAGGCGGTCTATCTGCTTTTCATTCAAATCGCCATAGATATTACTCAGCAACAATTCGCTATAGCCGATGATCGCATTCAGGGGAGTCCGTAACTCATGGCTGACATTCGCAAGGAACTCGCTTTTCAATTGGCTTGCCGCGACAGCTTGCCCATAGAGTTCAGCATTCCGCACCGCCATCCCAATCTGTGCCGCAATCGCAATGCAGGTCTCCGTATCTCCATCAGAAAAAACATGCCCGGCATTATAACTATCGACAATGACACATCCCAACAATTCATGACCTACGAGTAAGGGAGCCATCATGGAGGACTGGATATCAGGTGCATTGCCTGACTTTCCAGCAGAATGAGCAGGTGGGAAGTATTTGCGTATGTTATCCCGATTCAAAATTAGCGTGGAGTTGTCGCGTACCAGTCGTTCCAGAATCGAATAGCTAGCTGTGCCTTGTCGCATGAAGGGGGCATCTTTACGTCCCGTTGGGGGATGTTCCGCCACCATATAACCAATGCCATCATCTCGCATCAGGACGATCCCGCTATGGTCAACACTGAACACTTCGGTCAACATTTCCACTGCCGCATCAAGAATCGTCTCTTGATTGAGTGTCGAGTTGATAATTTAAGTC
>JANQRM010000178.1 GCA_028284565.1 Anaerolineae bacterium
ACAAACACGAGATTGAGGCATATGGTATCGCAGAATTTAATGAGAAGTGTAAGGCGAGTGTCTTTCGCTATATTGCCGAATGGGAACGGCTCACTGAGCGTATCGGCTTTTGGGTCGATTTGGACAATGCATATGTGACCTTCACAAATGACTATATCGAGAGTGTCTGGTGGATTTTGAGTGAGTTCTGGAAAAAGGACTTGCTATATCAAGGGCACAAGGTTGTGCCGTACTGCCCCCGTTGTGAAACGCCTCTAAGTAGTCATGAGGTATCGCAGGGATATGCGGAGACACAAGACCCTAGTGTGATGGTACGCTTTCCGTTGAGAGATAAGCCGGGGGTGTATTTCCTTGCATGGACGACGACTCCATGGACTCTTCCGGGCAATGTGGCATTGGCAGTTGGTGAGAATATCGACTATGTGCAAGTTGAAGGTCCTGCGCCAGATGGAGATGGTACTGAGCAACTTATCTTAGCCAAAGCCTTAATTGACAAGGTGCTGAATAATCCAGAAGACTATGAAGTCGTCAAGGAATTCAAAGGCAAGGAATTGATTGGGGAACACTATCATCCTCTCTACACATTCCTGCCTGTTGAGCAGGATTATGCCTACATTGTTAGTGGCGAATTTGTCAGTACGGAAGATGGAACGGGTATCGTGCATATTGCGCCTGCATTTGGTCAAGATGATGCAGATATGGCTCAACAACATGGCTTGCCGTCACTTATCACAGTCAAGTCTGATGGGCGATTTAAAGATGCTGTGACCAAGTTCCGTGGAATGTGGTTCAAGGATGCTGACCCTGAAATCACTCGTGACTTACAAGAGCGCGGCTTGTTGTATAAATCTGGACACTATACACACAGTTATCCTTTCTGTTGGCGATGTGATACACCTTTGATGTATTTTGCGCGTGAGACGTGGTTCATTCGTTCAACGCAACATCGTGACAAAATGATTCAGCTCAATCAAACGGTTAATTGGGTTCCAGAGCATGTGCGTGATGGACGGTTCGGCAATTGGCTGGATGATTTGAAAGATTGGGCGTTGGGCCGTGAACGCTTTTGGGGAACACCCTTGCCAATTTGGGTAGATGATACATCTGGTGAGATGCTATGCGTAGGCAGTGTAGCGGAATTAAGCCAACTGGCTGGTCGCGATTTATCTGAACTGGAATTACATCGTCCTTATGTCGATGACATCACCTTCCCGAATCCGAATGGGGAGGGTGGAACGATGCGTCGTGTTCCCGAAGTGATTGACGTATGGTTTGATAGTGGCGCGATGCAGGTGGCACAATGGGGCTATCCACATAAGAATCAACAGTTGTTTGAAGTGGAATATCCGGCAGATTACATCTGTGAAGCGGTGGATCAGACTCGTGGTTGGTTCTATAGCTTGCATGCGATTGCGGCGATGTTGTTTGAAGATGTGTCCTACAAGAATGTTATCTGTTTGGGGCATATTCTGGATGAAAATGGCAAGAAGATGTCGAAGAGTCGTGGCAATATTGTCGATCCTTGGCAAGTGCTGGATGAGTATGGTGCGGATGCTTTCCGTTGGTATTTGTATACTGCAGGTCCTCCCGGTGAGCCTCGACGATTCTCGACTCGACTTGTGGGCGAAGTTGTCAAGAAGTTCTGGTCTACCTTATGGAACACCTATAGCTTCTTTGTAACCTATGCGAATATCGACGCTTGGTTACCGGCAAAAGATGCTCCATTGGTTGCAGATAGACCTCTGTTGGATCGTTGGTTGTTGGCGGAATTGCATCAGTTGGTGAAGGATGTAACAGATGCCTATGAGAACTACGATACGCCGGGCGCAACTCGTCCAATCGAAGACTTTGTGGAACGATTGAGTAATTGGTATGTACGTTTGAGTCGGAATCGCTTCTGGAAGGAAGAAGAAGATGCCGAAAAGTTATCTGCTTACGCAACACTGTATGAAGCGTTGACAACTGTAGCGACATTATTGGCTCCTACAATGCCATTCCTGAGTGATGCGGTCTATCGGAATTTGGTGGCAGAACAAGACGACACCTCCCTAGATAGCGTGCATTTGGCGGAGTGGGCAAGGTATGATGAATCGCTAATTGACCATGAATTGATTGGTGAGATGCGTCTGGTACAACGTCTGGTTAGTTTGGGCTTGGCTGCACGTAATGAAGCCAAAATCGGTGTCCGTCAACCTTTGGCGAAAGCCAGTTTTGCGATGCGGGATGTCTCTGAAAGTAGTGTTGTTGAGATATATACCAACCTCATTCAGGGTGAGCTGAATGTCAAAACTATCGACGTACTAGGTGCTGATGATGCGAGTCGAGTGACAGCAACAACAACTTATGCCTTAAATCCACTGCCTCAATTTTTGGGTCGGAAGTATGGGAAGGACTTCAAGCGTATTCAAGCGACCTTGCGCGGCGGTGAACAAGATGCCATTCGTCCGTATGCTGAGAAGTTTCTTGCGGGTGAAAATGCAGTTGTCGATATTGAGGGGGATACATTTGAGTTGACTCCAGACGAGGTAGAAGTCAAAGTGACAACGGAAGTGCCGGAAGGGGCTGTCGAGGATGGTGGCTATGTTGTTGTTCTGGACACCAACTTGACTGATGATTTACTCCGAGAAGGCATGGCACGCGAGGTTGTGCGTCGTATTCAAACCATGCGGAAATCGGCGGACTTTAATCTAAATGATCGAATTGCTGTGGTGTATTCTGGCTCAGAGCGATTGACTGAAGCGATTGAGCAATTTGCAGATTATATCAGCCAAGAAACGTTGGCGGAATCACTCGAAAGTGGTGACATGACGGATGACTTCTTTCGGGAAGACCTTGATTTCAAAGGTGATCTTGAGGGTGAGTCTCTAAGTGTGGGTGTGAAGCAAATTTCCTAAATTGTGCGAAATTCACAATAAAATCTATAGGGTAGACGATGAATTAGGTCTACCCTATTTTGATTCATTGACTTTTCGAGTATATTTGGTAAAGATAGACAAAAATAGACCGTAATAATTCGTATATCCCATGTATATGTTTAGCTTGATTCTCTGTTAGACTGAGTTTTTAGTCAAGAAACGACAAAGATGGAAAAAAATACAGCTACATTACAATCTCTCATTGGTTCGGCTCTACCTACAAATTCATCTCTATTGATTGGTGATGGACAAATTGCGGTGAATTGGGCTGTGACTGTGCGCGCTCAACCCCCTGTGTTTCCTGAAATATATGGTGGGGAGCTGGCACTTGTCTCGATGGATATTTTGAAAGGCTATGATTCGCAACTAACACTTTCAAAAGTCATTGAGATATTGGCAGATGTGGGTGTGGTGGCTGTTGGGGCCGTTGAGAAGGATGCTCAAGGTGCTGTTCAGCAGGCAAAGGTGTGTGACATCAGCTTGATTGCCTTGCCCGATAATACCAACCTCACCAATATTGAGCGCGCAGTTAATACCTATATCCTTAATCAGTCAGCGCGTTTGACGGAGAAAGCGATAGAAATCCAGCGTGAGTTGACACGGCTAGCGGCTGAAAACAAAGATGTGCATAGTTTGTTACAAGTGATTGCGCGTGAAACCACAAAACCTGCAGTGATTCATGATGATGCAGGCGTTTTAATGACTCAGGCATTTTCTAATGGGAGTCGACGCGGAACTGATGGGCGAGCATTGCTTCAGCAGATGCCTTATGGTGAGTTCCAAGGATGGCTCCAAACGCAACAAACTAATTTTAGCGGGGTTGAGTCGAGTCCCATTGGATTAACCACACTCTTGAAAGTAGAAAAACGAACGGCAGGATATTTGTCACTGATTGGTTATGAAAACAATCTCAATGAATTTGACCGTATGGTGCTTTCGCATGGAGCTGATGTCTGTGCAATTGTTTTGGCAAAAGAAAGTGCTATCGACAACGCCGTTGAGCAGGCTCGTGGTGATTGGGTTCAGATGTGGTTAAGTGGTTTGGCTACCGATGAGGATTTACTTTATTCTCGTGCTTTACAGTCAGGTTTTGACCCTGATTCTACCTATGTCGGGGTCGTATTTCGTATTTTAACTGAAACTGGACAAGCATTACCAGTTGATTCACTTGTTTCTATTGTCCGAGATGATATGAACCGTCGACAGATTGCTGGGGCTGTTGGACAATACGTTGATATGATTGTTGCTTTATATCCAATCCAAGAATTAAGCGATATTCCACGGCTTCAACAGATTGTGGAGGAGATTCGTAGCAATTTGGGCATACGTGCATCTAGTGGAGTTGTTTCTGCTGGGATTAGCCGTCCAGTCAGTGATTTAGGGAATATGAGGGATGCGTATAGTGAAGCCTATAATGCGGTCAAAATGGCGCAGGAAATTGGCGAATCAAGAGCGACAACTTATTATGGTGATTTGAAACTTTACCAACTATTGTTGGCTTTGAAGACACATAATCTTGGTCATCTGCAACGATTTTATGAGGATACTTTAGGCACATTGTTAGAACAAGATGCACGCAAGCAAAGTGATTTGGTTGAAACCTTGTCTGGTTTTTTTGAAGCGAATGGCAATCTGGCAAAGGCGGCGGAAAGTCTAAATATTCACCGCAATACCTTAGTGTACCGACTAGACCAAATCAGTAACTTGACCAATTTCGATTTAGATGAGGCTGATAATCGACTTATTCTCCACTTAGCGTTGAAGATTCAACGGGTGCTAGCGACATTGCCTCAATAAGTTAAACGATATTATGCAAACTATAAAGCACTCTCATCTGAGTGCTTTTTGTATTTTAAGTATTGACTAATGTATTGGCGGAGCAATTTTAACAAAATGGTCTGGCGGACGCTGGATGAGTGGGTAGAGATGGGCTACTGCATCAGCTTGATTATTCTCTTGCAACACCCGCAGGTACGCATTAAGTAGTTCTCGTACATCAGCAATGCCTTGCTCATCTAACATTTGGATTTCGACAATTGAGCCTGCCGCAATGCGCCGTTGTATTGCCTCTATGGTGAGGTTCATCTCTGGCTGAACTCGTTGATATACTGTGCCACCAGTCATGCCAGCACATATCCATGGTCCCGGATCACCAAGAACTAATGCTCGTCCTGATGTCATATATTCAAAGGCATATCCTTTTAGATTTGCACGGGTTCCAATTGCTCCTAATGCATCATGAAGTGGGGAATGAACTTCACCCCCAAAGATAACATCTGCACCACTCATCCGAATGCAAGCGCGCGTATCGGCATCGCCTTGTACAACAAATAAACCCCCCTGTGCGCCATAGGCAAAGCTCTTGCCTACTGAGC
>JANQRM010000183.1 GCA_028284565.1 Anaerolineae bacterium
ACTTATTGGAGGCTAAGGCACTAATGGCTTTGCCTGCATCAATCACACTCCCACCGCCAATGCTAATGACATCCTGCACATCTGCTGATTTGGCTAGGGATACACCTGCTTCGATTCGTTCTATAGTCGGTTCGCCTGAGACAGTAAAGGAAACGGTCTCCAAGCCATACGACACCAATGTATCCAGTAAATCCTGATAACGGTCAGGCATCGACCCAGTAACAATCAACACTCTTGTACCCAGCCCTCGAAAATCCTCTGCCATCCGTTGGGCATTACCCCAGCCGAAATCTATGCGTGTCGCGGTTCTGAATTCAAAATTCATAGCTTCGTTTGCTTTCAATTTCTTATCTATCAGTGTGCAAGTGTACCGCTTATAATAATCTTGTAACCACAAAAAAGGCGAATGAAATGGTACAGCAACTCGACCAGACGACCCAGATTAGCAAAACACGAGCCGAGATTGCTCGGATTGGGCGAATGCTCTTTGACCGTCAATTGACGGATGCGGCGGGGGGGAATATCAGTGTGCGGGTGGGGGATGTCATCTGCATGTCGCCGAGCTATAGCGGACACAATAAGCAATGGCAACTCGACCCAGGGGATGTGTTAGTTGTCGATTTCGAGCGTAATATCCTCGAAGGTGTCGGTGATATTTCCCGTGAGACGAGTGTACATCTCGCCTTACATCAGAACTTCGCTAAGTATGGCACAGCGGTTATTCACGCTCATGCACGCAATCTCTTGGTCTTCGCCGCAACTGCTCGTCCGATGCCACCCGTTTTGGAAGCGACTCGTAAATTTGGGGTGACTCCGGTGATTGATTATGCGGTGGCGCATAGCCCGAAATTGGCTGAGTATGTTGTCGAGTCGATGCAAGGGCGCGAACAACGGATTGCCAAACACGCCGTTGGAACAATTGCACCGTGGCATGGTTTGTTTTTGATGGGGAAGAATCTCCACGCCGCTTTCGATGCGGTGGAACGTTTCGATACAAATGCCTACTGCATCCTGATGGGACAGCAACTCGGCGGTAGTGCGATGCTGACTCAAGAGCGTGAGCAAATGGAGACTGCGATTCGATCATTCTCCGATACGCATTAGCTATGATTCTGACCATCACCGCCAACACGACGATGGATCAGACGGTGTTTATCCCGTCGCTCATACCGAACACGACCATCCGCGCTACACAAACTGCCCATAGCATGGGGGGCAAGCCAACGGATGCCTCGTGGATATTGGGCAAGATGGGCATTCCGAGCATTGCAGTAGGCTTCAAAGCGGGCGGTATCGGGGACAAAATCGAATCCATGCTTAACTCGCGCGAGGTACAGACGGACTTCGTGCCTGTGGGGGGCGAGTCGCGGATGAATGTCATCATCATTGCCGAAGCGCAGGGTTCGCATACCACCATCACGACCTCGACCTTAGACGTAACCGAAGCCCAAATTCAAACCCTCTATGACAAGGTGGAATCCTATCTACCAGCGGTGAATTGCGTGGTATTGGGTGGGACCTTGCCGAAAGCAGTACCGCCGTCGTTTTATACAGATGTGATTCGGCAGATACGTCAGCATGATATTCCAGTGATATTCGATGCGGATGAACCCAATCTGAGTGCAGGTTTACAATCCAGCCCGACGTATATCAAGCCGAATGAACACGAATTGTCTCGCTTGACGGGGCGCGACATCCAAACGCTCGATGATGCCTATCATGCCGGACGAGAGATAATCGACAAGTACGGCACGAGTCCGATTGTCACGCTGGGAGAACGGGGGTCGTTAGCCGTCTTGCCCGATAAGACCTATCGTATTCATCCGATTGCAGTCGAAGTGGTCAGTCCGGCGGGGGCAGGTGATGGGATGCTGGCGGGGCTGGCTTTGGCATTAGATCGAGGCGAGTCAATTGAAGAGGGGCTTATCCACGGCACAACCTTTGCGACTGCCATCCTCAATCGCTTGGAAACGGCAGAGTATAATCTCGACGATATTGCGCCGATTCGTGAACAGGTCCAAATCGAGGCGTATTGACCTTCTCAAACATCTTCTAATTGAACATCAATTGCAATTTCATCTAAGAAGTTGGGATTCAGGTATCTAAGTAGACCCGCGTCTTCAGCTTGTTGGATTTTGTTTAGCAAAGCCGAATATGGAATATACTGACATATATGCGAAAGCGGTTGCTTCAATGCTTTAGAAAAAATTGGACGATTGATTTCTCGTTCTACCTTGTCTTGCCTTTTGTCTGGGGCAACAATATATAACGGTATCGTGATATTGGGTTGCATTGTTATCAAGTCTACCATTCTTAGCAGTCCAGAATATATCGCTGTTGTGTGCTCTATTTCAAAAGCTGCAACAATGCTGTTTCCATCAAGCCACAAGACATCAATGAGTTCGATTGTCTTAATTAGTAGCTTGATCGAACTGAACTGGTAGTGTATCTCTCAATCCAGATAGCTCACTAAAATGTTGACCATCAAATGATTTATTCTTGTCATTATTGGCAACCCACAAACTCAAACTCATTTGTTGTCCCACATTTAGAAGTAACCACTGTATTTCTTCATGTGCGATTGTTTCATCGTCCAAAAGTTGGTGATTCTCAATATCAGTATTGTCGGCTTCGTCGTTCTCAGGAATAGACACTGAGCCCGATTTAGTTTGATAAATATTGGCTTTTCGCTTGAGTTTTTTCGGATCAAATTCCCGAACTATAGGGTTTTGTTCAGCATCCGTTAGTGCATCAATGATGACTTGTGCATCTGCTTTACTTTCCTCAACAGGTGAACCTCTAAAGTGACCTGACCATGAATTTGGTGATTTCATGTCTTGAAAATATGAAAGCTGAGAGCCGAGTGATTTTACCGGTATAGCATGTTCCGGCGATAGGCTCATAACAACTCTAACAGGGACACGACTAGAAAAATCAGCTTCACTCCATATCTGACTATCATCTCTGAAAGGTTTACCTATTACCTCCAAAACAGCAAAAAAGCGTGATAACCCTGTCATGTAACAAAGTAGCAAATCGCCCGGTTGGATTTTTTGAACAGTACGCCATCTATTGCTTTGGAAACCTGATATGTTAGCTCCTGCATCAATAAACTCTTGCCAAGTGTTCCATGTAAAAAGGTTCACCCAATATTTCATTTAAAGCACCTGTCTAAGATATTACTGAAGAAGAATGAGTATAGCTTACAAATAAAGCCTCAAACAAACTACAAGCCCCGTTCTTGGTATTGGGACAATTAAGAGCGATAGTCTATGACATCATTGGAGTGTATCCAGTACGGCACCTTGCCTGTGTTGCAGTATGTCACAATCTCAATGTACTTGATAGGAGTTTGTAAGATTAGCGGGAAGGGAATTATCATATTTCATAACATAACAATGTATCAGAGTGAAGGAGTGGTTAAAGGGACGAGTGGGTTGGTACAGATGGCATCGGAGAGTATGAAGCAAGACCAATACGGTGCAACGGATACACTGATGTTCGAGTCCCTTGAGGATGCGCTGAATCATATTCGTCGCTCATACTCAAATTCAATCGTGGCTCATGATTGCAGTGAGGGACGCTGTCATGGCTTCTCTTTTTGGCTTGTTTAACCCTTAATATTCACTACCCGAATTGGGTACTTATTATCCCTGAAACAAGTAACTAACCATCCTCTAACAGTATCTCCTTCTTTCCTCGCATATTCCCAAAATTGTAAAAGATTCAAGCTGATAGGGCAATGTAAGCCGTGTTATGGCAGAATAGCGGATGGTGGTTTCTAGTTGCAGGATAATCGAGTCAAGGGAATCGCGTTAATTGGCATGTCAGTGAGTCCATTGTTGCAGATTCTTCATAGCAACACCCATTCTCAGTGGGCTAAGGGGTTACAGACCTATTTGGCTCAACAGGGGATTTCGGCGCGCTTGCTCCGTATCGCTCAGGCTGGGGATTTGCCATCTCGCAGTGTTGTCATTCTTCTTGTGACTCCCCAACTCCTGCAATCGGCTGGCTTCCGTCCGATGATTAAGGTAATCAACGATCAGGGCAGTCCGATTATTCCTGTGTTAATTCGGCCATTGCCTGCTGGCATGACGAATCCCTTCCGCCAAGTTGTCGATGCTAGCGCACAACCACAACATGCGCTCAATCAGCTGATTGCCATGTTGGGTCGCAAAGGCATAATCCCTGTATCTCGACCTCAACGGATGCGACTTCCATCTACCACAGCCAATCGAATCGTCATCCTGCTCATTCTCTTCCTGTTTGGGAGTGTGGTCTTGGGGATGGCGGGCTTGGTTATCTCAACGACGAGTCAAGAACCACCTTTGCCAACTTTGATTGCTCTCGATACCAACGATGCAGATGAAGATGTCGCCAAGCAGTTTATACCGGATAAAAGTGATGGCAATTCAGAGGCGGAAGTCACTGAGACTCCTCAACCTGAGATTGAAGCGATGGCAGAAGTGGATGTTGAAGTCACTGCAGAAGTGACACAAGAAGCTGAAATCGAAGTCACTGCAGAAGCGACACAAGAACCCCTCGGCTTTGCTGGCTTTTCTGTCAGTCCACAATCGGGAGATGCCCCGTTGACCGTGACCATCTTTAATGAGTCGGATGGTGATATTGTGTCCTATTCGTGGGACTTTGATGGGGATGGCACAGTCGATAGCACGGATGCGAATCCACCGCCGTATTTGTTTGAATTCGGTGGAAGTTATCCTATGCAATTGACGGTCACGGACTCGAATGGGGTAGACGATAGCCATGTCGAAATGATTGAAGTCGGGCTGTCGGTTGAGGAAGAAGAGTATCGGTACATTATCGAAAATCCGAGAGCTGACCTTACGGCTGATTTTTCGGTCACACCAACGGAGGGGATTGCCCCGCTGACAGTGCAATTTGAGAACTTCTCGACAGCTGAATTGGAGATCGTGAAGTACCAGTGGGATTTTGATGGAAATAGCACAACAGACAGCACCGCGCCTGTGCCGATGCCTCACACCTTTACTGTGCCGGGGGATTATGAGATTCGCTTGATTATTACGGATAGCGACGGCAACCGCGCCACTGAGACTCACTTTGTCTATGTCTATGACCCGAATGAACGCTTCGTCCCTCCGAGTGACCCGCCAATCGCGGATTTTGATATTGATATTGCGTATGGGCAAGCTCCGCTCGTCGTCAATTTCACGAACTATTCAAGTGGCGATATTGCCTTTTATGCATGGGACTTTAATGGGGATGGCACTGTCGATAGCAATGCTGAGAATCCATCGCCCTATACGTTCATTCAAGGAGGGGATTTCCAACCGAAGTTGATTGTTTCCACTTTGGGAGGGGTGAGTGACCAGCATTCGACCTTGATCACTGTCGAACCGCCTGACCCACCCGAAGCTGACTTTGACCTTGATCCGTCGGAGGGTGAAGCTCCGTTAACGGTTCAATTTACGGACTTTTCGTATGGGGCGATTACCTCCTATGCTTGGGATTTCGATGGGAATGGCACGACGGATAGCACCCAACCCAATCCAAGCTACACCTATAACACACCGGGCGAATATGAGGTGCAATTGATTGTGTCGGGTCCGGGTGGTGTGAGTGAGCCGATATGGGATTACGTCCTCGTCCTTGAACCCGAGCCGCCATTTGCTGATTTCAGCTTTACGCCAGAAGAGGGGACTGCACCCTTATCAGTGACCTTTACCAATCTCTCCGAAGGCAGTATTAATAGCTATGCGTGGGATTTTGATGGGGATGGCAATATTGATAGCACAGTTCCCAATCCAACCTATATCTACAACGAAGCAGGGGATTATGATGTCAGTTTGACCGTCAGTGGGTTAGGCGGGACGGATACGGCTTTTGATCTCGTGATTGTGGAGGATACCGAGTCGGATGCACTCGTTGCACAATTCACCGCGAATCCGACGACGGGGACTGCCCCATTAACGGTCACATTTGCCAATCTATCAAGCGGGGATATTCAGCAGACGAGTTGGGATTTTGATGGCGATGGTGTCGGGGATAGCCCAGACGTGAATCCACCACCGCATATTTATACTGAAGTGGGTGTCTATCAGGCGACCTTGACCATTACCGATTCGCAGGGACAATTTGAGTCATTCTCAACAACGATTGAAGTCACGGAATCAGATGATCCGCCACCTCAACCTCCGATTGCTAATTTCACAGTCAATTCAATGGCAGGGACTGCACCATTGACAATTACCGTAGCGAATCTCTCAACGGGGGATATTGTGAGCTATGCGTGGGATTTCAATGGTGACGCAGTTGTCGATAGCGATAGCGTGACTCCACCGCCCTACACCTACACGACTGTCGGGACGCACACGATTGCCTTGACCGTCACGAATACACAAGGCTTGTCGCATACGACTACCACAACTGTCAATGTGACGGAAGCCATTCCAACTATGGTCGATTTCATTGCCTCGCCGATTTCGGGGACAGTTCCCTTAGAAGTGAGCTTTACAAACTTCTCATCGGGGAATATCCTGTCTTATGCGTGGGATTTCAATGGGGATACGGTTGTGGATAGTACGGAAGTTAGTCCGTCACCTTATGTCTACACCATAGAGGGGAACTACAATGCCACATTGACGGTGGTTGACCAAAGTGGTGTCCCGCAATCGAAAACGCAAGTGATTAATGTTCTCCCTATTGCGCTTCCCGACCCGCCTGTCGCCAGCTTTGTTGCTTCACCGATTTCGGGGACATCACCCCTCGCTGTGACCTTTACGAACACATCTACAGGAACAATCGTCAGCTATGCGTGGGATTTCAATGGAGATACGGTGGTCGATAGCACGGATGCGAATCCACCTGTCCATACCTATACGGAAGCCGGAGTCTATACAGCATCCCTAACAGTGACAGATGCACATAACCAATCGACAACCGCAACGGCAACCATTACGGTTACTGAACCGCCACCTCCGCCCCTGCCAGTTGCTAGCTTCACTGCGACCCCCTTGTCAGGGAATACACCGCTACTTGTTACGTTTACGAACACGTCCACAGGGACAATCGTCAGCTATGCGTGGGACTTTGATGGAGATACGGTAGTCGATAGCACGGAGGCGAATCCACCTGCTTATACATACGCCGAAGCCGGGACTTTCATGGCTTCACTGACAGTGACAGATGCACATAACCAATCGACAATCGCGACGGCGACGATTACAGTGAGCGACGCACCCCCGCCACCACCGATAGCCAGTTTCACTGCCACGCCCTTATCGGGAAATGCACCTCTGTTGGTCACTTTCACGAATACATCTACGGGAGCGATTACAGCGTATGCATGGGACTTCGATGGCGATACGGTTGTCGATAGTATGGATTCCAATCCACCTGCCTATACCTATACTGATGCTGGGACGTATACGGTCTCATTAAGTGTGCGTGATGCCATCGGACAAATTACCACAGCTACCGCAATGATCACGGTCAGCGACCCACCCCCGCCCCCACCACCGATTGCTAGCTTCGTTGCCTCACCCATTTCTGGTACTGTCCCGATGTCAGTGACCTTTACCAACACATCGACTGGTAGTATCACGAATTATTCATGGGACTTTGATGGTGATACCGTCGACAGCACAGATGCCAATCCACCTGCTTATACCTATACTGAAGTTGGAAGCTATACCGTCACGTTAACCGTGCAAGGGGAGGGTGGTAGTCATTCATCTTCACAAGTCATCACGGTTGAATCTGTATCAGACGAAGGCGGTGACGACGCTGGTGATGACGAATCTGACGAGTAACATTCGTTTTTATTCGATTAGATTTTCGTTTTTTCCCCGTTAAGTTTTATAATCACCCTCAAGTGTTAAATGATTGACAAATGAGGATACAGACGCTTGAAGAAACGAGCGACGATTCGAGATGTGGCGCGTCGGGCAGGAGTGGCTCCGATGACGGTCTCGCGGGTGGTAAATAATAAAGGCTATGTGAGTGACGCTACTCGGCAAAAGGTCGAACAAGCGGTTGTAGAGCTGGATTATATCCCGAACCAACTCTCACGGAGTCTGCGGTCTCAACGTACTAATACCATCGGTCTCATCATCTCTGACATCACCAATCCCTATTGGACAACGGTGACACGCGGGATTGAAGATGCCTGTAGCGAATTTGGGTGGAATGTCATCCTCACCCATTCTGATGAGCAAGGCACAAAACTCAACCAAGCGGTCCACAGTCTGTTACAACGGCAGATGGATGGCATTCTCCTTGTGCCGACGGCAAATAGTTTCGAGAGTGTCCAACGGATACAACGACAAGCAATACCCCTTGTATTGATTGATCGTTCTCTCCCGAAGGTCAATGTGCCTGTGGTAAAGTGTGATATTGTCTCTGGCGTTGAAGAGGCAATGACGCATCTATTGCAATTGGGGCATCGTCGGATTGGTGTCATCGTTGGGGAGAAAGACTCTCCCGCCAATTGGTCCATTAGGCAGGGCATTCGTCAAGCCGTAGAAAAACATGAGGCACATCCTCAATCATTATTGGTTCGCCATGCTGGACATACTATAAATGATGGCTATGAAACCATGCGAACATTGCTCACTGAGACCCAAGCGAAAGTGACCGCGATTCTGGCAGGGAATAATCAACTGGCAATGGGTGTTATTTCTGGATTACTCGATTCGGGCTATCGCGTGCCGGATGATGTATCGGTTGTTGGCATCGGTGAATTGCCCAGCTTACCTTTTATCCAACCCTTCCTCACAACCATCATTCCCTATCCCTATCGCCTAGGGGTGCAATCGGCACGGAAGCTGATTGAACTTATTCAATATGGCAAACACGCTAAACGGGATGATGTGGTCTTACCTGTTGAATTTATCGAGCGTCAATCTTGCGCGTCCCCAAAACAAAACCCCTCCTGAAGATGCAGAAGGGGTTGAATTGTGTTTTGTTCTCTTGAGCTTAGCCCGCAGGAACAATACTGATTTCGTAGGTTGCGGTTTCGTCGAAGAAGAAGGGGTCTAATTCGACAGCGAGTGTGCCAGACGTTTCAGCGGTGAATTCCATCACACCCATCGACGCACCATCAATGCTCAAGGTATGAACAGCCCAACCATCCGGACCAATCACGTTGACGCGGGTCGTGTCGTCGGGGTTCATCGCGCGGACAGTTATTTGATAGGTGCTACCTGCCGTCAAGTCGACGGAGAAGATTTCCACGTCAGCTTCTGTTCCCAAGGTGACGGAGGACACAGCATCGGTCAGGGGAAGGCTTTCGGTGGCTTGGATGGTCACATCAATCGTGCCAGTCAATTCACGGTCAAAGAGGGGTTCGATTTGGATGAGATATAGACCATCGAAGGGCAAAGGTGTACGACGGAGGTAGGGGTTTGTATCAGGACCATCATCGTCATCTTCTTCGACTTCTTCGCCGTTGGGACCGATGAGACGGATACGGGTATCTTCTTCGTTGGTGCTAATTGCCCAGATATTGAGGACATCGCCCGCTTTACCGGCGAAGCCTGCATAAATCGGCAGCACACCATTGGTTTCGAGTGTCACGGATGAGTCATAATCAACAGCCGCAGGGGAGGTTTGGGTGACGGTCAAGGTGTAAGCACCCGTTGCTTCACCCAGCCATGAACCCGCTGTGAAGGTAAAGTTGCCATCTTCTTGAGCGAGGAATGCCATGAGTGCATTGTTGCCTTCACCGCTATCGTCGTCACGTCCCACCATATTGCCAACACTATTGAAGACTTCCACGAGGGGATCAAAATCTTCGGATTCGAGGCTGATGATGAACAATTCACCCGCGGCGGCGGTAAAGGAATAGTTATCAATCGATTCGTTCAGCTCACCGGAGACAGGGTCGCCAATCGGAGCTGGGTCCTGTGCGTATGCTGTAGTGGCAATTCCCAATGCCAAAACAAGCATCAGCGTCAATAAAGTGAATTTACGCAAAGTCATGAGTAGACTCCCATTAAATTGTTAGATAGATAGGATATGATGATTGTCAGCGGACAATACCGCGCCGAGTATAAAGCAAATGGTTCATTTTGCATGTACTTGGATTGGAGTGTTTCTGACGATAATCATCTGCGTGTATTATAGTGGAAAGTGCGTCACAGAAGCGTAACAAAAGCATCACATTCTTAGATTTTTACAAGTTTTATATTTTTTCCTTTGCAGGGAGTGGGGAGCAGTCATTTGTCAAACGTTCATCTACGATTACTGGGTACACTACAAATTGTTGTCAACGACGAGCCCGTGCAAATTGTCCGCCGAAAGTCGGTTGCCTTGTTTGCGGTACTCGCTATATCACGTTCACAGCAAAGCCGAGACAAATTGGCGACTTTATTGTGGCCCGATTTGGAACGCAGTCGGTCGCGTGCGGTCTTACGCACGACCTTATCGGAGTTGAATCAAACCGCATTAGCCAATTGCTTGGATATTCAACGCGAGACGATTGCGCTCAATCATGACTGTAACATCTGGGTGGATGTGCATCAATTTGAAGCACTCGCTGATGCAGATGATACAGACGATGCGACGCAATTGGAAGAAGCTGTCAAGCTGTATCGTGGTGATTTGTTGACTGGCTTTACGTTGTCGGATAGTCCTGATTTTGATGATTGGCTGGCGCGTCAGACAGAACGACTCCGCGCCCAAATGATCGAGTCGCTAGAAATCCTCACGGAGCAATTTCGGCAACAGCAAGATTATAATAAGGCGATTCATTATGCACGGCGTTGGCTTGCTCTGGATGAACTTGAAGAAAAAGTGCATCTGCGCTTGATGCAACTCTATATTGAAAATGGTCAGCGCACTGCCGCGATGCATCAGTATGAGATGTGCTTGCGTCTGTTGCAAGAAGAATTGGGAATTACCCCGCGCGATTCCATTACGGAAATGTACGAGCGCATCAAGAATGACCGTGAGTCGCTCTATTTCCAAGCAATGCCCCAATCGACAGGTCTTGCGCCTCCGCTACCTGCGTTGATCGTTGGGCGTGAAACCGCACTGAATGAATTGCGTCAACGTCTGCGTGATTTGGACGAATCGGGCAATCCCGGACAGACAACAACGGTGATACAAGGCTGGCCCGGTGTGGGGAAATCGACCTTGGTGGCGATGGTCGCGCATGACCCGACGATTACAGATTTATTCCCAGATGGAATCTTATGGACATCGCTTGGTGAAAATCCGAATCTCCTTTCGAAATTGCAGGCGTGGATTCAATCGCTCGGTTTGCAATCGGATGCCCAAGCCACCATAGAAGATTTATCACTTCAACTCACTGCCTATTTGCGTGAGAAGCAGATGTTGTTAATTGTGGATGACATCTGGGAAATCGAACATGCGATGCCATTCAAAGTCGGCGGGCGTGATGCAACCACCTTAGCTACCACTCGTTTTCCCGACTTGGCGAACCAATTAGCAACGACTCCGAGTGATGTCTATCGTCTTCCGATTTTATCGACAGATGCGGGCTTGCAACTGTTGGAACGTCTCGCGCCGGATGTAGTCCATCAGCATGAAGCGGATGCCCGACAATTGGTTGATGATTTAGAAGGACTTCCGCTAGCACTTCAGGTGGCTGGACGTTTACTCCATGCCGAAGCGCAACTGGGTTGGGGTATCCATGAGCTAATGGAGGAGATTCGGGAAGGGACAAAACTACTGGAAGCTCAAGCTCCGCCAGATCGTATCGACCTTGCGGAAGCGACTGCCCCAACGGTGGCGATACTCATCCAAAAGAGTGTGGACCGCCTAGAAGAGCAAATGCAAGCCTATTTTGCCATGTTGGGGGTGTTCGCACCCAAGCCTGCGACATTTGACTTGCCTGCCATGGCGGCGGTGTGGGATATTGATGATGCCAAGCCACAAGCGCGAGTCTTGGTGGAACGGGGCTTGCTCGAACCCATCGGTGGCGGGCGATTTCAGATGCATGCGCTGTTGGTCATGTATGCCAAATCCTTTTTTGATGTCTAGGGTAATCTGATGAAATTAGCCAATCTCGATTTATCGGCAACACAAGAACGTTATGCTCGCTTTTATCAACAACGTTTGGCTAATCTGAGCCAGCAATATAAACACAATCCGAATGATTTACCCCACATTCGCGCACAAATCGAAGCCGATGTAAGTCAATTCCAGCAAGCTCAAGCATGGGTCGCTGACCATGCGCCTGAATCTGAGACATTGGGTCAGCTGTGTAGCGACTATGCGTCGATTGATTCGACCTTGATGGAGTCTGGTTTGGATGTTGCACTCCAGCAGAAGTGGCATGAGGATGCTTTACGGGCGACCCAGCAATGGGGGAACGAGGCGCGCTCAGCTCAGCATCATCAAGCTTTGGGTCGTGTTTATGCCTATCAGGGTGAGTATCCAACAGCAGAACAGCATCATCAACAGGCGGAAGCCCTAGCACAAAAAATCGGCGATCGTCACCGTCAAGGCAGAGCCTATCTTGGACTTGGTTTGGTGAAAGTTATTCAAGGCGATTTTGATGAGGCACATCGTCATTTACAGAACAGTTTAGACGTGGCGCAACCGTTGGGTGATTCCTTATTGCTCGGTGAGATTTATCATGCGCTAGGGCGGGTTGCCTATTCACGCAGTCAGTTTCCTGATGCCAAAGCGTACCATGAACAAAGCCTTGCCCAATATGATTCTGAAGTCGATATTTTGCAAAGTGCCGACACTTACTTTGATCTCGGTGAAACGCATTTTGCGATGGGCGATTATCAACAAGCGGATTCGTACCTACAACAGAGTCTTGCTCAGTATGAACGTCTCCATCATCAAAGTGGTATCGCCAAAGTCTTGTCTATGATGGGTGTGTTATGGGGTGAACTAGAAGAACTCGAAAAAGCACAAGAGTATTATGAACAGAGCCTTAAAATTCGCCGCCAACGGGGTAATCCGCGTGAACTCGCCATTACGCTTTTGTTTTTAGGCACAAATTTAGAAAGCATGGGCAACTATGACGAGGCAGAACGCTACTATCATGAATCGAATCAGATATGTACTGCCATTGGCGATAAAGTCGGGACGGGTTTTACATTCGCCAATCTCGGCGATTTATATAGCATTCAAGATCGCTTTGATGAAGCCTTCACCTATTATTCACAAGCCATTGCAACCTTTGAATCCGTAGAAGATCAATGGGGTGTGGCGAGGACGAGTATGGGGATGGGCGAACTTCTGGTGCGTCAGGAAAAATATGTCGAGAGCCAAACACATTTCCATCGAGCATATGACATTTGCGTTCAAGTAGGCGATAAACGCGGACAAGTCCTTGCCTATACTAATCTAGGGAAGTTGGCAATCGAACTGGGTGATTATGCGGATTCGGAAGCCAAACTGCGCGAAGCCCTCCAAAATTCCCACACAATCGGCTTTGTCCCTGCGACCATTACGGCGATTGAAGGCTTAGCTCGCTTACGAATGCAACAAGGTGAATCCGATCTAGCCGTATTGCTATTTGCTTTTGCAGACAATCATCCTGCTTGCCAAATCAAGATTAAGCCGAACATTGAGCAGAGTTTACGTGAGTTGAAACAAGCCTTGCCCAACGATGTTTATGAAACTCAATATGAAAAAGGGAAAGCCCTCGAATTAGAGGCAGTCGTGGCTCAGTTTGTGGAAGCAAATTCCAGCGAGAAGTGATGTAAGCGATGGAAATCGGTTTTTAGGGTGGGATACAATCCCCTATATTGTTCGTAGAGGGTGTTATAACGATGATGATTGTCCATATTCGGCGTGACAACTGTTCGCTTAGCAGGCAGTGAATTCACCGCTGATTCAAAAGTATCATAAAGACCCATACCTATCCCCGCAAGGAGGGCAGAACCAACCGTCGTTTGCTCTTGAATAGCCGAAGGAATCAGTGACATTCCCAAGACATCGACCAATATCCCGCGCCAAACATCACTTTCTAATGCACCACCAGAGCAAATAAGTGACTCAATCGGTGGGGTAAGGGATAAACAGACTTCAAGAGTCTGTCGCAGAGCAAAAGCCACACCTTCCATGATAGCACGTGCCATATGTCCACGTGTATGATGATAACCCAAGCCGACAAACGCCCCTCGTGCAGAGGCATCCATATGTGGTGTCCGTTCACCAACGAGATGGGGCAAAAAGAGGAGACCTTCTGCGCCAATCGGGACTTGAGAAGCCTCCTGACTGAGGATTTGATAGGCATCGGGATTGTTGCCTAATCCGAATAAATTCCGACACCAGCGCAAGGCTAATCCTGCCGAGAGGATGGCTCCTAATACATAATGGCGGTTTGGCACGGCATGATTGAAGACATGCACCCGCGCATCCCCCGCGAAATCATCGCCAATTTCAAAAGGGACAAACACCTGCCCACCTGTGCCGATGGTGATGGAAGCTTTTCCCATGTTAATCAACCCATTCGTAAGTGCTTGTGCCGGCTGGTCAGCACAGCCAGTGATTACGGGGATATGTTGTGCGATTCCCCATTCGTCGGCTACGTCTTGGCGCAATATGCCAGCTTGAGATGCCGATGCTTGCACTGTTGGGAAGATATGGCTTGGCAACCCTAGCTCAGGGATTAATTCATCTGACCAAGACTCTTTGCGAATATTGAAAAAACCACTCGCTGAAGCGTCGCTAGGGTCAGTGGCGAGATCGCCTGTGAGTTGAAAGCGAATCCAATCTTTTGGGAATAAGACCTGATGCATCGAGTCGAGGAGGGCAGGTTGGTTATCCCTCAACCAAAAGAGAGATGATGCCATGAAGCCGGCAACGGGTGTGGTTCCAGCAATCGAGAGATAAGTTGCTTCATCAATGAGAGACAACATCTTAGGAATGACATCAGCACTGCGCTGGTCTGCCCAGATGATCGCGCGGGATAAGGGTAGGTGAGACGCATCTAAAGGGACAAAGCCATGCATTTGCCCTGTAAGTCCAATGGCGAGGATGTGACGTGAGTCGATTTGACTCACACATCGACGCACGGCTTGGGTTGTTGCTTGCCACCAATCATTAGGGTCTTGTTCAGCGATATTCGGCTGGGGCTGGTAAATTGGATACTCTGCAGATGTAACTGCCACAAGTTCGTGTCTATCCGTATCAAACAACCCAACTTTGACGCTCGATGTCCCATAGTCGAGGCTTAGGAGTTGGCTCATGACTCAGTTTCTGATGGACTAGTTGGTGGACTAATCGGAATCACCGCCATTGTGAAACTGTGAGGCAGAATATCAAGCGTCTCTGTTTCTGGTCGCCAGATACTCTTCCAGACTTCGACAGCGTCGGGTTCGTCCGCCGTGTTGGTCGATGAGATGGTTGTTCCTGCTACGGAATAGAGCGCGGCATTGCCTAAGCGTTTTAAGCCCTCCACTTGCAAAAAGGCGATTTGCTCTGGATCACGATTGACTACAGAAAGATACAACAGATTAACATCGGGCTGGAAGGTGGCGGAGATAGACAACATGGGCATATCTTGATTAGCAGAAAGTGTACCAAGTGTCGGCGTATGTAACTTGGGGCTGGTGACTGTGCATTCCAACGCGACTTCACCACGATGGTCTGCCATAAGTTCGAGAACCATGGTCGTAGGTGTTTTCCACAAGGTTGTGGGGGTGACACGAAAGCACCCATGTTTATTGATCAGGCTATAAATGGCGGACATCTGAATATGGTCACTTCGGTTCAAGCAAGCATTCATGACCGAACCTGCGTAGAGCGCATCCCCAATCGTACTGGGGACGAGTTCATCATCCGATGTCGCTTCGAGCATGATATTCCATGAATCAAAGGCGAGCGGTATGGGTGTGTTGGTCAAGCCGTTGACCTTTTCCCATGTCTTGTCAAGGACGGTGACCGCTTCGTGTGATGCGCCGACCTTCGCCAAATAAAGGGCATCATCTTCAATATCTTTCACATTGGTGTTAATGGCGTGGTATTTCACGCTCAATTCATCAATCGACTTGCCGGCTTGCTTGAGGACGAATTCATTCCAATGTCCATAGAGATTCGTCGGTACGCCGACACCTACTATCAGAATATCCGCATCAATCCCACGCATCGTTTTGGAGAACTCGACGAGTTTTTTGGCATAGGCTTCTGCACGTAGATGTCCAACTTGTTCGTTTCGATAAGGTTCATACCCGATAAACCATGTGCTGACGTTGTAGGGTTCGACTTTGCCATGTGACTTACGGAGAGCGCCGTATTTGCTGGATTCATCCCCATTGCAATATTGCACCCATGCGGCGGCTTCTTCGGGTTTATGAGCGACATTGACTGTGAGCGCAGGCTCAACCGTTAAGAGTTCGCATAATTCAATGAATTCATTTGTACCAACATCATTAGGTTCCCATTCTCCAGTTTGATGATTTCGATAAGACGGGCGTTTGTCACGGTCTCCAATCGCATCTATCCAGCGATAAGATGAGGTATTGAGACCAGCACTCCAGCGTATAAAACGTGGTCGCCATGCCTTGAGGGCTTCAATCACATCTGCACGATGCCCTTTGACATTATCATCCGGCATCAGAGAGGCACAGCCTATCCATAAGTTGTCCGTCATAATCGTGATGGATAAGACTCCATCGACATCGAGTTGTGTAGGGGTAAGGGTTTGTTCGTAAGTTGTCCACTCGTTCGCTACGGCGGGAATCGTCCATGTTTTGTTGCCGAGTTTGACATCAACTGGTTGTCCTTCACCTTTGAGAACGACTCGTAGGTCATAGCCCCGATGCGCCTCCAGATACAGTCCGCGTTGTTGGATACCACGCGCTTCATTATCAGCTTGGCGGATGGAGATGCGTTGGGATTGCTGTCCGGTATAGTAAGTGAGTTGGTCGGGGACGAAGAGGACTTTTTCAATCGACGGATTGACCGCTTGCCAAGGGGAGACGACACCAAAGTTGGGGTTTTGTTGATTAATACCCGCGTGTTTGCCTAAATATGGATTATCGTTGCCTGCAAATTTGCGGTCTTTGAGCATTTCTGCCCAATGCCCACCATAGACGGATGACCCGACGGATTCGAGGTTCACCCCATACAAATGCGTATCAACATTGCCAATGACCTTTGCTGTATCGACCTTCACCACAGCTTGTACAACCATCGCAAATTCCCCTGAGCAATATACCTGTTCACAGAGTAGCATAGCCCATTATAAACTGCCAATCTCAGCGCAGAATAGAGGATGCTATGCGTCGATACGTGTGGCGTTTTCCACGAATGGCAAGTGAGAACGCAAAGATGTTTTCCGGTAAGGGCATTCCAGATAATCCTGCTTCATCTAGTCGTACCGCATCGGCTCCGAGTTGCTTGGCGGACAACCCTAATTGAGACATAACATCTTGAGGTGCGCCTTCAATTGATCCAGTGATGAACAACCATGCGAGTCCCTCGTGTTCATGTATCGTGTCAATGAGTTTTCCAGCCAGATGCTTCTCCCAGCCTTGTTTGCTCCCCGGCATCGGCAGACCAATACCATCGCAACCCTTTGCCAGTAATTCAACCACTTCTTGTTGATAGTCTTTCATCGCTAATTCGGTACGCGGGGCAGGCTTGGAAAATGACGGAACGCCGATGAGGAAGGCTCGGTTGTTGTTGAGTGATTGAATAAGCATGATGGCTTCTTGCATCATTTCCACTGTGCCACCCATCTTCGGACGGACATACAAGCAAATGACTTGCACTCCTTGCTCAAGAATACGCTGGATATTTGCTTCGTTTACCAAGCGTCCCCCCAGTGACGCACCATGCTCTGCATCTGCGACAATCAAATTCACCCCAACAGGCCGACCTATCAAACGACCATATTCCGCAAGGGGGTTGTCTGCATGGAATACCCAATCTGGCGCACCTTGAATGATGGGGTTGTGCGAATCGTAGCGGTCGAGGATGATGATGTCTGCACCCATCGAAGCACAGATTTCTCCATGTGAGACTCCTTCAACAGGCGATTGATAGGTGCATATCGCTTCCGCAATGACGGTTCGTCCCTCCGCTAATGCAATACTTGCTTTGAGGTCACTGGCAGTCATCTTGGCAAAATCGCTGGCTACCGCATCTAACATCCGTACCATGAGTTATTATCCACGCACTTGTTGCATAAAGGCTCGACTGCGTTCTAATGACACCGCATTTGATGCCTTGCCATCGACCTTGAGTGCGGACCCTACGATTGCACCATCCGCAATTTGGAGGACATCCGTCACGTTGTCAAGATTCGTCCCACTGCCAACGAGAACCGGAATAGCAACCACCTCTTTGACCTCTCGCACGGTATCAAGTGGGGTAGCTTGTCCAGTCGCTGAACCTGTGACAATTATCGCATCTGCCCCCGCATTAACGGCATCTTTGGCGGATTGGATGATGGGCTGTGGAAGCAGGTTATGAGAATACTTTGTCTGAATATCTGCCCAGATTTGAACATTGCTCGCGCCAATTGCATGTCGATACCGCACGAGTTGTGCCGAGCAGGGATTGACTTGTCCTTGTGCCGATAACACGGTATCAACAAAGACCTCCACTCGGATAAATTGTGCTTGACACACATATGCCAGCGCGATTTCTGCCTGCCATGCGTTGAACTGCACATTGATGCCGATCGGTTTATCTGTCAGTTGTCGTATCTCGGTAGACACCCTTGCCATTAGTGCGAGTTGTGCGGGCGTGGGTTCGCCAATAAGATAGGGTTCATCTCCAAAATTCTCGATGATGAGCGCATCAACATCGGCTGTGATGAGGGCTTGTGTGTCATCAATGGCACGTTGAAGAATGCCTTCAATATCACCAGAGAATTGTGGTGTTTCGGGTAGTGAGAGCAGATGCACCATGCCGATGATCGGCTTTGATTTCGAGAATAACTCATGGAATGACATGAATAACTTTCTTCATTTATTAACCAAAAACTAACGAATTATAACCTGTTGTTTAACGAAAAGTGGGCAAAAACGGTGGACAAAAATCCCGAAAACCCTCGCAAACGATCGAAAACACCCCAAAAACGCACTTTTTCGACCATTTCCCGCCAATAAAAGGACATTAAACATAACTTATCATGAGTAATATTACTGTTTTGTATGATTTTTTAATCCGGTTTTTGATAGCGATAACGAATGTGTTTGGTCTCGAAATAAGCATCCAGCCCGACCTCGCCAAGTTCACGCCCGATGCCACTTTGCTTCATACCACCGAAGGGTCCACGAATGTCGGTGATGTCGTTCACATTGATTCCCACACCGCCAAAATTCAAACGTTGCGAGGCATAAAACGCCGAGTCTAAATCTTGGGTGTAGAGATAGGCGGCGAGACCATAGGGTGTGCTGTTGGCTTTATCGATGGCTTCGTCTAATGTGGTAAAGGATGCAATGGGGGCGATGGGTCCGAAGGTCTCTTCTTGCATGACGCGCATCGACGTTTGCACATCTTTGAGGACAGTGGGTGCGTAGAAATGTCCTTGGGGATGATAGCCATCCGTCAGCCGATGACCGCCTGTCAGGACGACTGCGCCATGTTCGATTGCATCTTCAAAGTGTGCTTGTACACTCGCCATCCCGAGCGCATTCATCAGGGGTCCCATATCAGCAGAGGGTTCGTCTAAGCCATTGGTGGCGACTCTGAGACTGCTGGCGAGTTCAGTAAAGCGTTCGACGTATTCATCATAACGTGCTTCGTGGACGAATATCCGATTCACGCTGATGCAGATTTGTCCGGTATGCGAGAAGGTTCGGCGGAGGGCTTCAGGTATGGCTAAGTCGAGGTTGGCGTCTTCACAGACGATAAAGGGTGCGCTCCCGCCAAGTTCGAGTGTCACTCGTTTGAGTTGGCGACCTGCTTGCTCAGCAATCCATTGTCCCGTGGGGACTGACCCAGTAAAGGCAATCTTGTGAACTTCGGGGTGTTGAACAATGGATGCACCCACTTCTCTGCCTCCGGTGACGATGTTGAGGACACCAGATGGAATGCCTGCATCGACGAAGGCTTGGATGAGCAGGGCAGAGGCGAGGGGCGTTTCTTCCGACGGTTTGATGACAAAGGTACAGCCAGCCGCGAGACCGGGACCAATCTTCCATGCCAACAAATCAACTGGGAAGTTCCATGGCAGGATTGCGCCGACCACGCCGACAGGTTGCTTGGTGACGAAGCTATGGGTTGTTCCCATGTCCCCGCTAAAGTGTGTCCCCGTGATGCGCCGACTTTCATCCGCATAAAAATCAATCACATCGGCGGTATAGCGACATTCTTTAACCGAGTCATCGAGTGGTTTGCCGTTTTCTTGGGTGAGGAGTCGGGCGGATTCATATAAATATTGTTCTCGATAGATGCGACTGGCTTCCCGCATGATAGATGCGCGTTCTCGCCCTGAAAGAGCTGACCAGATTGGAAAGGCATCGTTGGCAGATTGTACCGCGCGATTAATATCATCCTGTGTGGGGACTGCCATTTGTGCAATCGTCGAACCGTCAGCTGGATTCAGTACGGGTAGGAATGCCTTGTCACTGGATGATTGCCATGTGTTGTTAATCAGCAAGGTTTCGCTCATTGCTGACTACTCCAAGCTAATAGTCCATCCAAGACGGTTTGGATGAGGGTGTCTTCGCCTGTGTCTCGTTTGTCAGCGTCGATTATGGCGAAGGGTTCGGCAGTGTTGGTGACTAAGCACATGGACGCAACGGGTAATTTCAGATTCATCCCTAAGATATAGAGTAGGGACGTTTCCATATCAAGTGAGAGGACACCAGCTTCGCGGAGTTGGGAGCTATCGGGCAAGCCACGTCCGACTAAAGCAGGAGCCATCTTGGGGTAAAAGGCATCATAAGTTGCGGTCACGCTCATGTGTAAAGGAAGTCCATTAGAGATTGCGGTTTGTTGAAGGCAGGTTGCAAGAGTCCAATCAGGTATCGCAGGGTATTCCATCGGCAGATAGACTAGCGATGTGCCTTCGTGACGGACTGCACCTGTTGAGATGACAAAGGATGCCATCGGTGCGGTGACTCCCATCATCGTACCGACACGGACTATCGCCTTGACTCCAAGTGTTGCCAATTCTTCAATCGCAATGGCGGCAGAGGGTGCGCCGATACCCGACGATACACCAGAAAATCGCTTGCCTTGATATTGCCCTGTGATGGTTGTGTATTCTCGATTCTGGACGCG
>JANQRM010000141.1 GCA_028284565.1 Anaerolineae bacterium
GGATTGCCCAGCACTCGTATCGTCTGGATACGCTGTTCGGCATTGAGTTCAATCGTGATGACATTCAAGGGTGAGCCAGCACCATCCATCAATATCACAGCGGGCTGTCCGTTGATATTCTCGACAGCCACTTGAGCATCATCGGGAGCCAAGCGACGAATACCCACCAAGAATTTCGCCACTTGAACCGGAGAATGAATAGGATGAATAGCCGCCGTTGCTTTGCCACCTCCATCCGACCAGAAAACGACATCCTCTGCCAAGATGTTCATCAACCCGTCCATATTACCCAGCGCAACTGTATTAAAGAACTCCGTCAACAGCTTGGTATGTTGCTCTGGCGTGGGCTGGAAACGCGGACGATTTTGCGTGATATATTGCTTGGCTCGGCTGAAAATCTTGCGACAAGCAATCTCCGACTTGTCCACAATCTCTCCAATCTCATCATAGCCATAATCAAAGACCTCCCGCAACAAAAAGACCGCGCGCTCAACAGGAGTCAGGCTTTCCATCAGCACCAAAAATGCCATCGAAATCGACTCGCTATGACTGACCTTCTGTTCGGGTGTAAGCAAATCGCCATGCTTGTCCATCATGATGGGTTCAGGAAGCCACGGTCCCATGTAGGTCTCACGGCGAGTCTTCGCAGACTTCAGATAATCCAAACACAGGCGCGTCGTGATGGTACTCAAGAAGGCTTTGGGCGATTCAATCGTCTCAATGGGAGTCGCTTGGAAACGCAAATAGGCTTCTTGCACCATGTCTTCGGCTTCCATCGCACTGCCCAACATGCGATAAGCTATCGAAAAGACAAGGGGGCGGTAGGATTCAAATTCGTTCATGAGTTATTCCTGATACTCAAGGTCGGAGCAGGTTCACCCCGACCTAATTATCCAATGCTACGACATCTCCCTCGCGTGTTGCTCAATAGCGATAGTCTCCAATGGCGCATCTTTCAGTTTGTTCTTGCCCAGCCAGTAGAACAGGTCCGGCGCAACCTTTTGGAACTTCATCGCCCAAAACGCAAAGCGGGTGAAGAACTCTTTATAGAACACCGCGACACGTCCCGTCATGATGAAATTATAGGGCGAATCATCACTCCGCAGAAATTGAATGATGGCATCCTTGCGCCCCAAACTGATTCCCATCGCAATGTAATTCAAGCCAAAGGGAATGGTATCCTCACCTTTAACTTGAGCTGTGACTGCATCTGCACCATGCATCCCCATCATCATCGCGGTATAGAGCGACATCCGAATCGCCGTGACTTTCTGTTGCGGGGCAATCGCGGAATCGCCTACGGCAAAGATATTGGGATATGACACTGAACGCATATCATGTCCCACAACGATTTGCCCGATGTCATTCACAGCCAGACCCGCATCTTTCGCCAATGGCAAGGCGCGGAAGCCACCCGCCCAGACACAGAAGTCAAAGGGTATGGTCGTTCCATCATCACAGACAAGCTGATTTGCCTCAATTTGCGTCACAGCGATGTTCTCTTGTAAGGTGATATTCAGCTTATCGAGTGCTTTGCGGAGGTATTTGTCACCTTTTGCTGAAAGGTTGTCATTGAACGTTCCGCGTGTGAGGAGCTGAATCTTGAGGTGTGGATAGGACTCAGCGAATTCGGTTGCCGCCTCTAAGCCCGTCGCACCTGCACCAACGACGACCATACGTTTTGAGGTCTCCGTTGATTCAGCCAGTCGCTTGGCAAGGCATTGAGATGATGCCCAATCCAGTGTATTAGCGTGTTCACGAATACCGGGAATGGTCTCACGGTCAACCCTACTGCCAAGTGCATAGACAAGGATGTGATAGGAAAGGACTTGTTCACCCTCATTCGTATTCACTGTCACGCTATTCACTTTCGGTTGCATCGAGACAACTTTCCCCTGTACAAAGCGGATGTTCAGCCCCTTGATAAGGGATTCAATCGGCACTTGCTGGATGTCTTGGTTGGTGGCATGTTGATGTAGACGAACACGCTCAATAAAGTGTGGGGTCATATTGACGAGTGTGATTTGGACATCCTCATCTTGCGTTTTCTTGGCGAGGCGGAGGGCATTCATCATCCCTGCATAACCTGCACCGAGTATCAAAATCTGTTGCGACATGGTTTCTCCTCATGTTAGATTTGTGTGCTGTTATTAAAGGAGACGAGACACCTGCAACATTTGTGACAGTTGCTTCGTATGGAATGATAGAATTGTGTTTGAATATCTTAATTGGGCTTGCAATTTTAGAACATTTATTCTATAATTAACTTGCTCAAAAAGCTGTAATGGTAAACCAAGTTCCTATTCTGTTTTCGTCCGCTTCTCTCTATAATCTTGTCTGCTGACGGAGTTTTGACAAACAATGCAAAAACACATCCCAACCAAAACACTCTATCATCGTCTCGCATTTCCCTTCTGGATTCTCATTGGTATCACCTTATGGTTTGGACTACCTACGGTGGTTCAAGGTACGCTTACCATCGCCAAAGAAACCAAAAACTGGCTTGAAGTTGTCTTTGCGGATGTTATGCCACCGCAACTCGTGTCGATGAGTGGTGATATTGCTCCCCTGTTTACGCCACAAGTCCAATACTGGGGAGAGAACATTCAACAATGGGCAAGCACTTATGACCTTGATCCCAATTTGTTAGCGACGGTCATGCAAATCGAATCCTGTGGACATCCCACTGTTGGTAGTTCGGTTGGCGCACAGGGCTTGTTCCAAGTGATGCCCTTCCATTTCGCCTCAACCGAGAATATGACCGACCCCGATACGAATGCGATGCGGGGGGCGTTGTTCTTGAATGAGTGTTTGCGCTATGCTAATGGCGACCCCGGTATGGCGATGGCGTGTTACAATGGCGGACCCTCCGTCGTGAATCGTCCTTTCCACACTTGGCATAATGAAACTCAACGCTATTACATCTGGGGAACGAGTCTCTATACGGATGCCAGTATGCAACTCAACCACAGTCCCATTTTGGACAACTGGCTCTCAGCCGGGGGTCAACATTTGTGTCAACGTGCGTCAATGGAATTGGGTATTCGTCCATAATAAAGATGATCGTCTACCTCAAGGCTCTCTCTACAGACAACGGTTAGAAAATCGTTTATAATAGGCGCAATCGTCGGTATTTTAATGACTTGGATACCGAAGGGGAGAGAGCAAAGGGATGACCATACACTGCCTATTGATTGAGGATGATGTTTTCACGCAAAACGTCTTTGCTTTGACCTTACAACGCGCCAAGTTTAAGGTCGATACTGTCCCTAATGGTGAAAAAGCCATCCAATATCTCGATGACAATAAACCCGATATTGTGGTGGTTGATCTCCATTTGCCCTATGTATCTGGTTATCAAGTCATCCGTCATCTGCGTGAAACCCCCCGCCTCGCCGACATTCCTATCATAGCCGTCACCGCCAACCACCTTGCGGAAAACTCGGAAGAAGCCCAACTCGCGGATGCTTTCATTATCAAACCTGTGGATATCCGTGCATTGACCAAAATGGTCGAATCCTTGGTGTTGCCTCAAGAACAATAACTTGCCTACTCCATTCGTTTGAAAAAACAAACCCGAAATTAACCCAAATTCATAACTTCGTGATTGAACTTGTCGTATCATGATGCTGAGGGAAAATTGCAGGGGTACAGGGTGATGAAAATATTAGTGGTCGAAGATGATCGTTTATTGCAAAAACTCTATCGCAAAGTACTAGACAATGCTGGATATGAGGTCATCACCGCCGATGATGGTCTCATTGCACTTGAATTGATTCAAGCACAAATTCCAAAACTTGTTATCTTAGATGTTCAAATGCCTCGTTTGGATGGCGTAAGCGTAATTGAACAACTCAAACATAATGGGACACTAGAACAAACAAAGGTTATGATTCTTACTGCGAACAATGTGAACGTGTATGAACATATCCGTGAAGATGTTGATGTGTTTTTACAAAAGCCCGTGAGCAGTGGGACATTAATTACGATGGTGCAACGATTGACGGGTACGTCCGAACTCAGTCCAAGTAAAGTTTCTGTCGCTGATCAATCGCAAACTGTTTTCTCCACATCGGAAAACTCGCCCATGTCACTCTGAGGGAACCGTGCTAGCTGGTCATCCAGTCCTTGTTGAGAAAGTGATTACCGCAAATGGTCAAAGTCTTGTTAGTGGAAGATGACCTTGATTTGCGGGACTTGTTCAAGACCAGCATGGAAATCGCTGGCTATGAGGTGATTCTGTTGGGGGATGGGCGTGACGTGATTGCAACGATACGGAACGAACAGCCCGCCTTGCTGATTTTGGACATGAATCTACCCGTTGTGGATGGACCAGCTGTGATTCAACAACTCAAACACGAGACCGATTTACCTGATCTAAAAATCATCGGCTTAACCGCCAGCACCGCTTTCTCGAACAGCTCTTTCCAAGATGATGTCGATGTGTTTCTGATGAAGCCCCTCAGTATGCGAACCTTGATGACGATGGCAAATCGGTTGTTGGGTCAAGAGGATTAAGGCGCAACCCCCACCTCATAAACACGCGCATTGCCTGCCTCAAACATCAAGTTGAGCGACGACACAGCAGAGCCATCCAAGGGTTCATCACTGGGGATGATGACATAATCCACACCTGTTAATCCAATTGTATCGGGGTTTTGCCACCAGTCATGCCAGCGCACCTCTGTATTTAATGGCATACGTCCCTTATCGAAGTAGATTGTTACCGAGCCAAACACCGCGTCCCGTTCAGCGATGACTGCCACCCATGACCCCATCACTGGATGATTGAGGATGATGGCATCGTCGGGAGTGTTCTCTTTCAACCATATCATCGCAGAAATGTCATCAGTGGTGGTCGGATACGGCTCTGTTTTCGAGAGGGATTGCATAGTATCGCCTAATGATGGAAGCATGAAGCCAATTGCCACAATGACTACGCCAATCCCTACCATCCAATAGCGCGCGGTTTCTCTCAGTCGTATGCGCCAGCTCGGTGGAATCGACTTGTCCCAGATGACGATGAAGCCAATCCCAGAGAGGATGCTAATCGGCAAAATCCCGCCAATCCATGCGACTTTTGAGGGAGAGGCGAAATCAGCAATAATGGGAAAAGCCGATGCTAGCAAGCCAATCCCTGCGACATCCGCGATCAAAAGCAACCATCCCAAACATAGAACAATCGCGGGACGATATTGCTTCTCTTTGTACCAGCCCGCCAATACTCCAATAATCATGATGGGAAAGAGAACAAGTCCAATGCCATCGAACCAGTTGGCAAGGTAGCCGAGATGCAAACTTTCGGATATGGGAATAGGCTGGCGAAGTTGGTCGAGATTTTTGAGCCACCATGGGGCTGTGCCGATGAGCGCAATCCATGGGATGCCAATTGACAAGCGGACATATGTGCCTATTGTGGGACGATGTGTGATGAAGAGCGTAACAAGCCATGGGATATAGCCTAGTAAGATAATTATGAGAACCGTCATATCACTATAGGCGATAGCACCTAACATCAAGCCGCTTGCTAGCACATCCAACCAATGTTGATGACGCAGGAAGCGAATCGTATACAACCAAAACGCCAAGCCAAAGAGCAGACCGGTGAGTTCGGTAAAGTGCGCGCCCAAAAATAAACGAATAAAGGACATGCTCAAGAGCAAAGCAAATGCCATCGCCCGCCCCAAGCGTTTGTCCTCAATTTCCCCGCCGAAGTCATACATCAGCCAGATAGCCAATAATGCCAAAACGGACGCAACCGCCATGTGAATCATCGGAATCGGTTGGCGCAATTGTTGGCTCAGATACGCGGTCAGTGCTGGAAAGCCGGGCGCGTAAATGACTTCTGTATCTGGATGGAAGGGCGCGAGGGTATCAAATGTGCCACCGAGTT
>JANQRM010000200.1 GCA_028284565.1 Anaerolineae bacterium
GCGTATTGGTTGGCAAGAAGCTCGTCGCAACAGCACTTCCACCCTGCACCAAACCTTCCGTAATGCCCTGACGATCCAAAGACATCATCACCGCTTGTCGGAATTCAGGCGATTCTTCCCAAATGGGCAGACGACCCGGTGCAACCCAAAGATTGACACTTTCAATGCCCGTCGTTGATGTCAGCACAAAACCAGAGTCGCCACCAATAATCTCAAGATGTTGAGGTGGCACACGATCAATGACATCGGCTTGACCCGCTAAGAGCGCGGAAAGTCGCGTATCGGGGTCTTGGACAAATTCCCAAATAAGGGTCTCAACACTGGGTGGACCTTGCCAATAATCCAGATTCGCCTCCATCACCTTGCGAGTGGGTTCATTTTCGACTAGACGGAAGGGACCCGTACCATTCGGTTGTAACTTAATGCCTTCTGCATTGTTTTCCAGATCATCTGATGACACGATGATTGTCGCTCGGAGTTGTGCCAACAGTGCCGCAAAGGGTTCTTCAGTATGGAGACGCACCGTGTTATCGTCGATTATCTCAACCGTTGTCGTAATCCAGTTCCCGGCTTGAAGCGTTTCGACATCTGTTGCTCCCGATGCACGTTCAATGGATGCTTTTACATCCTCTGGACCAAAGGTTGAGCCATCGTGGAACGCCACGCCTTCCCGCAAGGTGAACTCCCATGTCAGGTCGTCAACAATTTCCCATTCCGTTGCCAACATCGGGACAGGTGCGGCACTGGTATCCGGTATATCCACCAGATAATCAAAAATCTGCCCTTCAATGCGGTTTTGGCTTTGTGCTGTGTGCTGGTAGGGGTCCCAGTCAGCCCAAAAGGTTTCGGCGATTAGGAAGCGCACCGTACCACTAGGAGCATCCTGTGCAAGGCTCACACCCACCACCGTGATCATTAGAGAAATAACAATGAGTCTTGCTAAAACTTGCCACTTGCTTGTAACCATCTTTTGCCTCCCTTAATAATATTTAGCTTTCGATAGGGTTGTTCGTCTCGGTCAATGGACATGCCTAAAACGAGCAACATATCAAACGGATAAGTGATGAAAAACCCAAATTGCTGATACTAAATGAAGCAAGCATCAACCCTGTTGTTCATAATTATGAACGCTGTTCAGAAGTCAGATTTCATTAGTCTAGCCATAAATACACATATCGTCAAGCAATCAGCGATTCAGTCTGAAAGCGGTTCATTTTCCGCAAGTTCCACTAAAACCTGTTCCACAGTCTCCAAAGTCTCGACAATATCATCAGACGTATGCGCCATGGAGATATACCACAAGCCACGAGACAACAAACGAATATTTTGGTCGAGCATCGCCGCCACAAATTGCTGATACAGTGCAGTATCTGTGTTTAACCAACTTCGATAATCAACAATTTCTGACTGGTCGGTAAATGACATATGCGTAACCGGACCAATACCTTGGATAAGGACATCCAAACCGAATTTGTCTGCAATCTCACGCAGTCCATTCCGCAATAGTTCGCCCAATTCGTATAAGCGGGGATACCCTGTCTCTGCAATGCGCTCAAGTTCATTCACAGTCGCCCACGCCGCCGCTGTAGCCATTACATTGGTGTTATAAGTTCCAGAGTGGTTGACTTCAAGGCTTGCAATTCGTTCCATGATATCGCGCTTGCCTGCCAGACAACTTATGGGGAAGCCGTTTGCCATTGCCTTAGCAAAGGTCGCTAAATCGGGTGTCACGTCAAAATACGCCTGCGCCCCACCCAAAGCCAAGCGAAAGCCTGTGATCACTTCGTCAAAAATAAGTACAATACCCTGGTCTGAACACAGTTCCCGAACGCCTTCTAAATAGCCCGGCTGTGGCGTTATACAACTGGTGTTACTCATCACAGGTTCCATAATGACCGCCGCCAATTCATCGCCATGTTGTTGAATAACACTCCGCAATAGCTCTAGATCATTCCATCGGGTCACAAGAGTCGATTTCAACACATGCTTCGATTGCCCGGCTGTCGCTGGCACGGTATTAGGATGATTATGACTGCCCGCTAATTCCAGTGGTGGATGGACGCTAATCAGTTCATCGTCATACCAGCCATGATATTGTCCCTCGAACTTGAGAATTTTGTCTCGTCCAGTATGTGCGCGGGCAAGCCGCAGAGCTGCATGCACTACCTCAGAACCGGAATTTCCGAAGCGCACAAGTTCCGCACATGGGATCAATTGCTGTAGCTTTTCAGACAAGGTAATCTCAAGCTCGTGCTGACCAGCGTAGAGTTGCCCGTTCTGCATAGCTTCTCCAACAAAATCAAGTACCACCGATGGACTATGACCTAAGAGCATCGGACCTTGTGCTAAGGTGTAATCGAGATAGTTGTTACCATCTGCATCCACAATCCGGCTTCCCTTCGCACCTTGATAATACAAGGGAGGCTTAGCAGTCGCCCGCACATTGCTACTCACGCCCCCGGCGAGTGACTGTTTGGCACGCTGCCATAGGGCTTCCGAAGTTTGGTATCTGGACATTATTCCTCCCTTGTCTATTATATAGATGCTTAATCATGGATTTCTGGCGCAAAACCGATAAGACGTGATATTCGTCGCGCAATATCCACGACAAGGACGGCTTTCTTCGGGATGTCCTCTATCGGCATCCGTTGAACTGGCGCGGTCAAGCTGATTGCGGCAACCACCTGCCCGCTGTGATCAAAAATTGGCGACCCCACACACCGCATTCCCGGAACATCTTCTTCATCGTCAATGGCGTATTGTTGCTGCCGCACAATCGATAATTGATCCCGTAATGCCCTACTTTCTTTTGGAGAGATTTGACTATACACCGATGACAAGATGGCATTCGCTTCATTCTCAGTTAGCCAAGCTAACAAGACCTTACCCAAGGCTGTGGTATGCAAGGGAAGACGTTTACCAGGCCATGTATTAACTGTCACTGGTTGGGGACCCGGAATGCATTCGATGTAAACGGCTTCATCCCCTTGAATAGTGCCAAGGTTGACGGTTTCGCCTGTCTCATCAACCAACTCTTGCAGAATAGGTCGAGCAAGCTGACGTAGGTCCATCCGTTCAACAACCAGACTGCCCAACGTAAACAGCTTAAGGCTAAGGTGGAATTTGTTGTCTGAATCTGTTCGATAAATGTATCCAAGGTTGATAAGCGTCATCAGAATATTAAATGTCGTACTTTTAGGAATTTCCAGATTCTGGCTCAATTCAGAAATACCATAACCATTTTCTGAGAGAGCAAGAGCCTCAAGAATACGAAAGGTTCGATCAACTGTGGGGACAAAAGGCTTGTCATCCGCACGACCCATAAGGACGCTCCAAATATGATATGGACTTTTAGGTTGTTCACATATACGAACACTGTTCATATATTTGGTTTACCGATTGTATCTTCAAAACGGTCTCGAGACAAATAGGAGATAAGAACGGGACACAAAGCACGGTTTTCTCAACCAGATGGGACATCCTTGCTATACGATAATTTGACAATGCTACTAGGAGTTATGTAATGAGTTTGTACATGCACTGTTGTTGCAAGTGATAAAAGTGAAGGGCTGGGAATTGTTTTTGAAGGTGATGATATAAAGACTCGACGCCGATGACTTCACTCACGGGATGATTGACCACCACCATCGCCAGATTCATATCGATAGCAAAAGTCCCATCACGCCAAGATTCAATGCCATCGTCGGTGCAGATGCCCAAATCAATCTCGTAATCCTTCACCCAGTCTATAAAGGGCGTGATCGCTCCTGTTCCAATAGCGAGTCGTTTTACTGGTTGCTGGAGGTTGCCAATTAACTGAACCCCTTGTTGACCATAAGGCTGGGTGCATTGTAATACGTGGCGCGCAACATTGTGAGCTGTCCCAAAATCTTGCTCATAAATTCGGAAATGCGCGGTACTTATCAATGATTCAGTCCAACCATGCAAACTGCCGCATGAATCGGGGATACCCAGCGCAGTGGATTGACAAGATAATTCGGGTATTCAGTTGGTTTGGACGCTGAGATACTGGACCGATGTCAAATCTTCACCACAATCCAAGCTACAAAGGTCACCGCTTCCCCAAGGAAGTCATTTCCTATGCGGTTGGCCCTACTTTCGCTTCTGTCTCAGCCATCAGGATATCGTAACCTTCCTCTTCGAGTTCGACAACTTTACGAATCGTCGCCGGAATCGACAAATACTCTTCATACATGCTCTCAATCGACGCAGGACCTTTTGGTACGTCGATAATGTCCACTTCCGTGCCAGTCGCA
>JANQRM010000205.1 GCA_028284565.1 Anaerolineae bacterium
ATTACACTCTCTTGATAGTAATATCTCTTAGCTTTTGTTATCCATTCATCGCATTCCATACAAGCGTCTGTTAGTGCTATGTAGCGAAGTGATAACAAAGGCAGTGTTGGTTCATCTCAATTATTTGACAACGCTTCCTTAATCTTATATACTTTCTTCAAGAAGTTTAGAACTTTCGTTCTATCCTTATTTGTAGTCAACAAGTTGTGGTGATGATGTATGCCCAGTCAAGTCCGTGAAGCATCCGGGATAACCCATTTCGCTGGCGATTTCCCAAGAATCTCAAATTACGCAGGTGTGAACGTGGATATGCTCACCGAGGGTGACAATAGTCCATTTTTCATCACGCTGGCGATTGCTGAGGTGGGTCGGGTTTCGTCAAATGGTCTGCTATATGACAAGACGCTTGTCGATGCAATTGCGCGGCAGTTGCAAGGCAGCGGCGGTATCCAGGGTCATATTCCGGCTGGCGAAGAAAGCACGAACTTCCCAATCGACGCGGTGGATTGGGTCGGTCATGTCTTTGAAAACGATGTCCTCTGGGCAAAAGCTTATGTGCCACCGGGTGAGACCCGTGAGTACATTCGCCGCCTGAAAGCCCGCAGCGGGAAACTCGGCACATCAATCTTCGGCTATGGGGAACGCGAATTTGTAGACGATGACCAGAGCGTCTGGACATCCAACAATTTCGATTTGCACTCGGTGGATCTCGCGCCTGCGAAAATGGCAGCGCTCTCCATGGGTGGCGACTTCATCATCACCGCAGAAACTACTCAATCAATCGACCAAGATGAGGAGGGCAATATGCCAATCTCAATACACGATGTCCCGGACGCGGTTCGGGAACAAATCATCCGTCAGGCTCAAATCGAAACAGATGCCCAGCGCGTCAATGAATTGGAGACTGAGAATGCGGATTTGCAAAGCCGTCTCGCGGAGACGGAAGCGCAACTGGGCGAGCGTGATGCAACCATCACGCAACAAAATCAGGTCATCCAAAACCAGCGCGACACCATTGCCAGCTATCGGGATGCTGAATTCACAGCACAAATCGATACGCGCATTGTGGAAGCGACCGATTGGGTTGTGCGCGATGAGAAAAAACGCGACCGCCTGCAAGCCCTTCGCAATCAAATCCGCGTGGCAGCCCTAGCAGAGATGAATGCCCTGGAAGGGGAGGCGGATGAGACAGCGGTTGAAACCGCTATCCAGACCGCGCTCGATGCCAACCAGCTCATCATCGAAACCATGCGTGACGCGCTCGGTGGCCCGGCTTCAGGTATCGGTGGTGTGGACAACAATCAAGCATCCACCGGAAGCTGGGAATCTTACAAGGACAACCCTGAAAAACTCAGCGAAAGCTGGGGAACATCATTGCCCAAGACATAAGTTGTGGGGCAATGCCATTCTTTGATATTTAGATAATTGACTGGAGAAACAAATGGCTCTTGTCTCACTGAATGCCACAACAATCCGTCCGCTCAAAGGCGCACAGGTCTCGCAAGGCGTCGCCGGAGCCGATATGGTCATTGGCGATATCGTGCAGATGGATGGCAACAATGAAGCCCAACTCGCAGATATGACCGCTGTTGGCAACCTGTTCATGATCGTTGGTGTCGGTTCGTTTCATCGCACCGATGGCAGTGTGAAAACAGGGGATGGTATCACACTCTGCTCGCGGGGGCGGGTTGCGCTTGGCGCTGCCGTCTTGAGTCCGACTGCCGTTTACTTTGTCGGCGCAACAGCGGGCAAACTGGATGATGCGGCTGGCACAACCGTGCGCCGCGTCGCCGGTGCCGAAAGCACACAAATTCTCGTTTTTGAAGGCGCGCAATAAAAGGCCTTCACCCTAACTTGACAAAGATAATCAGGAGGATAGCCAAATGGCTGTAATAGGTCCTCGCGCCATGATGGATACAATTTTTCCACCGGGCGTAGATGCCAACGAAGTCTTGCGCTTCCAGATGATGGAGGGCATGACCCCACAGGAGGTCATCGCTCTGGCAGCCACAACCATCGGTGAAGCGAATGAATATATCTTGAATCGCTATGGTGGCTTCTTCACCATCACCGAACGCCAATATACCCGTTATCGCAACGGAGCCAATGGCAGTGTCGGCATGACACCGCTGGCATCTGAATTCAGCTTGCCGGATGGCAATCGTTCGGAAGCTGTCGGTCACATGCTGCCACTGCGCGATTACAACGATGCGGTGGAATGGAGTCGCGGTTATCTCGAACGCGCGCACCGTGAAGATATTCGGGATGACTTGATGCTCAAGCGCGATATGTGGATCAATCGTCTCGAAGTCGATGTGCTGACCCGTGTTTTCAGTATCACTGAAAATGTCATCGGGCAAGCCGGTTGGGATGTGCCGTGGGTCATCGGCGATCCCGGTCAGAGTCGTCCCTATATCCCACCCCAGAAGGGCAGTCGCCAATTCGACAGCACGATTACGCACTTTGTGCGGGTCAATGCTGCGCTGAGTGCGGCGAATGCTGAAAGCACCCTGGTTGACCTCGCCAAGAAACTCAGTTTTCAGGGTCACACAGGCGACAAGTACGCCATGGTCAGTGAAGCCGATGTCGATATCTATACCGCCATGACACCCGGTAAGTTCGTCCGCATCATCCCCGGTTCCGTGCAGATTGCAACGGGTGGTAGCAACCCGATTCTGTCCATGAACGGGACACTGGAAGGTGTACCGGGTCAATTATTCGGGATGTTGCTCACGACCTGGGGTCAGGTCTATCTCTATCATCACGAACGGGTACCAGCAGGTTACATGTGGATGACGAAGGTGTACGGCACGAACAATGCCATGAACGGTCTCGCCATTCGCACCGAACCGGGCAAGGGTTTCGGCATGGTCGTCGAACCACGGGTCACCCCCAGTATCGTTCCGGCGCTGGAGAGTGTCTTCTTCTACGCCACCCATGGTATTGGTATCAATGACCGCACAAACGGCGCTGTCGCTCAGGTGGCAACAGGTGGGGCAAGTTACGAAAGTCCGACTATCGCCGCATAGTGCTTACAGATTGAAAGAGGTCGCACATGACACTGAGCGTAGAGCAAATCACAGACTTCCGCAGCGATATCGCGGATACCAGCAATGCCTTCACCGATGCTGAAATTCAGCGCCTGTACACACGGGCTGGCACCTATGAAGGTGCGGTCTTGCTCGCCATCGACCAACTCATCGCAGATGCCTCACGACTGTATTCGTATCGCATGAATACGACACAAGAGAATCTGGATGAGATTGTCGATCATCTCAAAATCCATGTGCGACCCATCTGGGCAGAACGGGCGGCGAATGCTGAGAAGAAACAGACACCGCGCCGGATTCGTCTCTGCGGCACAGGTAATCCGCAACGCAAGAAACCGCAGGGGTGGTCATGATGCCTGACATTTTCAAGTGGATGCAACCGTATCAGCAGATGCAGGCGGCAACTTTCGCACAAGGTTTCTGGAATCTGATCCAGCGCAATCCGAGCGAGATTGTGGTCAAGCGGCAGGGAACAACACTCGCCGCACAGACCGTCCGCATCAGCTTCAGCCAACCCGAACGCGAGACACAAGCTGCGACATCGGCAAGCACCGTTCGTAGCCGTGATGTGGTGATTTATGGGGTCAAAGATCACCCGGATGCCAGCGTG
>JANQRM010000211.1 GCA_028284565.1 Anaerolineae bacterium
ACCGATGGTGGATAGCCCAACCGATCTATCCGCCAAACCTTCTCCCCTTTTCTCTAAGCGCGTGACTCCGGTTGCGCGCTTTTTGCGTATTGAATGTCAAGAACACAAAGCGCAATTTCTGCAATTCAATAACCAATTTTTGCCAGAATCGGTAAAACCCGCGTATAATGGATTATCGGAAAAAGACTTGTTGAGAGATTGTCCTATGCGTCGTTTACTCCTTACCCTTCTCCTTCTATTGATCGCTGTGCCGTTTGTGAGTGCGAATGGCAATGACCTGCGCTGTTCGGCAGAGATGTTGAATGCGGAAATTGATGCCGCGATTGATTCCTTCTATGCCGACCAAGCCAACGCCACTGATAATGAAGCTCTCGAAAATACAGCGACCTTGCAAAGCATCTTGGATGATATTGTGACCAATTGCCAAGAGTCATCCAGCAGTGCCATGCCCGCCGTGAATACACTGACGAGTGGCAAGTGGTATCTCCAATGGGCAAGTGATTATCTGCATTGTGATGGGCAGATGGGTGTGATTGCACCGAACCGCTATGTCGTGATTGACTTTAACCCCATCCAAAATACTATTCACTTCGGCGATACCTTAGCCGTTGGTGATGTCGTCTTTGAAGATGTGGGCGATGCCTTCCAATACCTGCGTCAAGAACACACCACCACAGTTCATCGTACCTTTGCCTATCGCATCCTCGACTTTAGCGAGACGACGATTACCGGCGAAGCAGTCATCACTGTGGCAGAAAATACCGATTGTGTGTTGACCTTCCCCTTCACGATGGAATTGGTCGAAGAAGGTGTGACTTGTATCCTGAGCACCCGTGTGGCAGAAGGTGCTTATACCACCATGCCCGTGAGTGAAATCAATGAGCATGAACATTACATGACCTACAATGTCACCGGACAACACACCGACGAAGAGGGTTACATGTGGTGGAAAGTCGATAACAATTTCTTCCGCGCCGATACGGTGGTGGAAGCTGGTGATTGCTCGGCTGTGCCTACTGTAGAATAAAGCACATCATACGTTCATCCAAAAGGGCGGGGATATGTTCCTCGCTCTTTTTGATTCACAACCTAGCCAAAGGTTGGGGTTAATTGATGCGAGCTCTCTGCTTTAATAGCACAACCGACAAGTAGAGGTAGAAAGGTTTGTCATGCCATTCTTTTTCAAAGTCTTTACCGCGCTTCATGTCTTTATCTATCGCCTGACGAATGGCTCAATCATGAGTCGAATGAATGGTGGCGATGTCTTGTTGCTCAATACGGTGGGGCGTAAATCGGGCAAAAAGCGCACGAATCCCTTAGTGTATCTCCAAGATGGCGAGGATTATCTCATTGTCGCCTCGGCTGGCGGTTCAGACAAGCACCCGGGCTGGTATTGGAATGCAGTCAAAGGAGATGGTGCAGTCACGATTCAAGTGAAGGACAAGGTAATGCCCGTTCATACTAGCGAAGTCGAGGGAGATGCCTATGAACAACTCTATCAACGCTTCGTGGATGAGGTCGGGGCATTCTTCGCAGACTATCAGGCAAAGACCGAGCGGATGCTACCTGTGGTACGATTAAGTCCACAATAAGCTAGTCAAAGAGGACAATTGCCCTATGCCCCGCCTGATGCTGATTCTATTGCTCGCTCTCTCATTAGTACTTTCCACATCGGCACAAGACAGCGATACCACCGAAATTTTGTGGGATACCTGGGGTGTACCCCATATTTATGCACCCGATGATGAGAGCTTGTTTTATGCTTTTGGTTGGGCGCAGGCACACAATCATGGCGATTTGATTTTGCATCTCTATGGAGAGGCGCGAGGGAAAGCCAGTGAATATTGGGGAGCGGATTGGGTTGACCAAGACAAGCTGATTCACACACTCTGGATTCCTGAACAAGGCAGAGAAACCTATCGCGCTCAGAGTCCAGAATGGAAAGCAAATCTAGACGCATTTGCTCAAGGCATCAATGATTATGTAGCAGAAAACCCCGATTTCATTGCGGATGACGTGGAAATTGTCCTACCGATTACACCGCAGGATGTTATGGCACACGGGGTACGGGTGTTGCGCTATGAGTTTCTCGCGCGTCAAGGGATTAATCTGGCGCGCGGTTGGGGTGACTTTATCGAGATGGGATCGAATGCGTGGGCAGTGGCTCCCTCCCGTTCCGCAAGTGGGAATGCTATGCTCGTGGCGAATCCGCATCAGCCGTGGTCAGGCTTTGGTCTGTGGATTGAAGCGCACTTCAATACGCCCGATGTCCATATGTACGGCGCTGCATTGGTGGGCAATCCTGTCTTGGGTATTGCCTTTAATGACCATCTCGGTTGGACGCACACGGTCAATACGCATGATGGCTGGGATGTCTATGAGCTGGCGCTAGATGGCTTCGATAGTTATGTTATGGAAGGCGAATCCTTGTCGTTTGCAAGTTTCCCACGTGAGATTCGAGTGAAGCAAGCGAATGGGACGCTCTTACCAGAACACTTCATCATCCGACGCTCGATTCATGGTCTAGTGCTAGCCTATCGCCCTGATGAGGGAACAGCCCTTGCTATACGTATCGTCGCGGAACGCGCGTATGGTGCGACAGAGCAATGGTGGGATATGGGACGTGCCACAAATCTTGACGAATTTGAATCGGCACTGCCTCGACTGCAAATCCCCATGTTTACCGTGATGTATGCTGATAATGCAGGCAATATCTTGCATATATTTAATGAACAGATTCCCATTCGTGAGTTCGGTGATTGGGAGACATGGAACAACACAACCAACTTAGACTCGTCCAACCCCGCGATTTTGCCGGGTGATGTGGATGATTATCTGTGGGATTTTGAATATCATCCTTATGAGGAATTGCCCCGCATTCTCAATCCGGAATCGGGCTGGCTACAAAATGCGAATGAACCCCCGTGGACAACAACCTATCCCTATGAGCTGAGTGCCGATGATTATCCGCCCTATATGGCTCCTCCGTCTTATGTCTGGCCCCGTCCGCAAACCTCGATGCGCCTTCTATTAGAAGATGAATCCATCACATTTGATGAACTCGTGGACTACAAGCATTCGACCCATGTCGAAATTGCCGACCAACTCTTGCCCGAACTCTTAACTCTTATCGCTGACAGTGACGATGAACTCATTCAACAATCGCATGAGATACTATCCGTATGGGACAGAAAGACAGATGCCGAAAGCGTGGGGGCAGTTTTGTTTGCGTTGTGGTTGCAGGAATATGTCAACTTGGTTGGCTTTGATGTGTATGCTGTGCCATGGGATGTGAATGACCCACTAAATACACCCGCTGGACTATCTGACCCTGATTTGGCATTAGACGCCATGTCCACAGCATCCTCTCAACTGAATTTGACCCGTTTGATCGGTGGTGGCTTAGATGTGCCGTATGGGGATGTCTTCCGCTTGCGTGTCGGTGAATACGATTTACCCGCGAATGGTAACAATGACTTACTCGGTACATTCCGTGTGTTGACCTTTGAGCCGGATGATGATTTGCGTTTCCGCCCAGTGCATGGTGATTCGTATATTGCCGTGGTGGAATTTGGCGAGACCGTACGCGCAGAGGTATTACTCAGTTATGGAAATGCGACCCAACCTCATTCTCCGCATGTGGGCGACCAGTTGACTTTGTTTGCTGAAAAGGAACTTCGCCCAGCCTTGTTGACTCGTGCTGACATTGAAGCAAATTTAGACAGCGTAACCGAATTGTTGGGAACACGAGAGTAAATCTAACCATCTAAATTGTGCCTTTATATCCGCTTGACGGAATTTATGAAGATTGTGAACCAACAAGCTCATCATTGCTAAAGGTAGCAAGGAAAAGCCTGACCTAACATGTGAAAAATGGTACTAGCTCCCAAAAATGTAAAGGCTGTAAGGTGAAAGTTTGAAATAATGAACGAACCTTACAAATTAACAAACCATTTAGCAAGTGTTTAATCTCTTAACCTTACAATAATTACATCAATGATAACAAAATATTCCGTTATGCTTTATGCGGGTGATAGTTCTCTTCCTTAGAATAGTCTGTAATGCAGGAATAGCTATCAAAGGTGGTTTTCTTATGAAGGGTAAGACTCGCTTACTTTCACTTTTTGTCATTATCATCCTTCAATTTCTTCTTTTAACTGTCCCCAGCTTTGCGGGAACGACAACCTTATCAGGACCATTCAATGCTGCGGTTACGGTGTTTGCTGAATGTGGCAAGGACGTTCCATATGTTGTGCTGGGTCCTTATGAACCAACGATTGCTGGTACTTACGCGTATCAAGATCACTGGTTTTCAGAAGACATTGTTATCTACATCTACGACCAGCCGGTTGATCTTGGTAATCTTTCAGCAAATCGAATCGCCAATTTTGATGATGATGGCAACATTAACCTCAATACTGGTCAAGGTTACTATATTCTTGTTATTCCGTTTTGCGAATATGGTACCTTTAACCCCAACGGTACGTTTCAATTCGCGGTTGATGGTCCGGGTGATCTTGTCACCTTTACACCACCCCCGCCTCCGCCTCCACCCCCTGGAACCAGTGTACAAAATGTGAGTCCGGCTGAATCAACTGGTCCCTTTGTTGATCCCTCCACCATACCGCCAGATGATCGCTTGAATTATGGCAAGGGTGATGTAACAAATGGGATTGTCTATGCACGGACAAACAATGGAATCACTATTTATGGTATCAATGAATTTGGTGAGGGCTTCTTAGGTGCCAATGTACCATTTGATGAGTTACCGAATTGCGACCCCGCGCCGAGTGAAAATCAATTATTGGCGAGCAGTGCCGATGGCAAATATAGTATCTGGTTGTTGACGACCTGTGAGTATCAGGTAAATATGGGTCCTGATGCAGAAGGTAAAGTCCAAGTCATTATCTGGCAGGGCATCCCGATGGATAAGGACAGTGTGACATACTATGAGTTTAATGTATTCGATATTCTAGGGGGTTAATGCCCCCTTTATCATGCCTCAATATTGCGGTACATTTTCCCCGATGTCATATGGGAAGACTGATTAGACGGTAGGCATTGTGCCTGCCGTTTTTTTCGGAGATGAAGCCTATAGATTGACGGTAGTAGACTAGCATTTCAGCGGATCGGTCTAGGGATAGGCAGTGAGGCAGGCAGGACAGAGCAAATCTACTTTATCGCCTCCCCTTGCCACACGCCTATCAAATACAGCCTGTCAGCAAAAATCTCACAAAATTGTTACAATGTAAGATAGAATAAGGTTTAGGGTCTTTGAGGGGGGCAGACATGAAATACCATATTCGTATTCTCCTTGTAGTGATGGTCATGATGCTAGCAGGCACGGTTAGCCAAGCGGCGACTGTCAGTAATATCGCCATCTCTAGCATCACCACCCATCCATTTGGTTCTTGTGCCACGATAGAGTCCATTCTCTTTAAAGCCACTTTCACTTTCGAACGAGATGATGGCGGTGGGTTAGATATTTTTCACGCTGCGCTTTATGATGCCAATGGGCGCTATCTCGGACATCAGGTTTTGGGACTTGGAGGTAGTGGAAATTTCCCTGTGTTTATTTTTTTACGCACCCCGCGTACGCCCATTTCACGTCCCTTTACTTTGAAATTTCATGATACCACCAGCATCCCAGCTACACGCGAAGAGATGCAAGCGGCTCCCGTCAAAGGAGAGTTGACCTTTGACCCGATCAATTTCATGAATGGTGTGCCTTGTGATCGGTTTGCGACAGGCTTCTTCCCACCGCCTGCTGATGTCCCCAACTTTAGTGACGGGCGGTTGGATGCCACCAACACATCAGGCGCAGTTTATGTCGATAGTACTGGCGTTCATGTCTACAGTATCGACTCAGCAAGTCGTGGCAATTTAGCGGCGTTTGCATCCGCTTCTCAACTCCAAGCTACCACCCAACCTGCTCTGAATACCCTCCTTGCCAGCAGTCCAGACGGACGCTATGCCATCTTCCAATTGGCGAATGGCGCGAATCTCTTCCAAGTCAATTATGGACCCGATGCCGATGGCAAAGTGCGGGTGGTCACCTTTACTTATCCGGGTGGCACGATACTCAGTGAGACGGAATACATTGGGGGTCCACCTGCGTTAGGTCTCACACCATCGACCTCATCATCCTCGACAGCCAGTTCGACGGGAACGACCACTACTACTTCAACAGCAGGCTTGAATACCACACCCATTTCTGGCTCGACCTATGTCGTGCAAGCAGGAGATAATCTCTTCCGCATCGCGCTACGGGCTGGGGTGGATTTGAATACGCTGGCGACAGTCAACGGCATTGCGGACCCCACCCGCATCTTTGTCGGGCAGGTGCTGAC
>JANQRM010000224.1 GCA_028284565.1 Anaerolineae bacterium
GTTTCTACCTGAATCGTCGTCATCATTTAGCCTTTCAACCAGCCACGCAACAATCGCTCAGAACGTTTCATCCAATTCGGTAGCATGGGCTTAAAGCGCGCATTTTCGGATTGCACCAGATAATGTGTCACCTGTAGCTCTCGATGAATCATCACCTTTGGCAACAGCTCCAATGGCAATTTGGATGTGTCTCGCACCTGTGCATAACCTTCTAGCCAGATGTCATACAACCGCTCACCGAAGTTGCGTAAATAGGTCAGATAGTAAAAGGAAATGCCCAAGTCCTGAATGAAGTAGCCGACGCCACAATCGTCGAAATCGAAGACTTGCACCTCGCCCTTGAGGAGTTTGACATTGCTCAAGTGCAAATCCGCATGGATGATGTGTCGTCCTTTTCGCTTTCGATACAACGCCTTCAAAAACGCTTCGGCTTGCTCGGATGCTTCCCGGATGACTTTGCGTCGTGTGGCTGGGATCAAGGACTTATCTGGATACTCGTATAGGGGTGTTTTGTCCGCGTTGAAATGCCAGATACGATTGTACAGTGGCAAGCCGGGTTTCTCTGTTGGTCGATAGAACTCGGCATGGTTGTGAAGTTGTGCCATCCGCGCGCCCATCTTGCGAATCATGGTATCGGACGCATTGCTCCGTTGATGTCGCCCGTCTAGGTAGGTCATCAGCACACAGGGACAGGTTTTGTCCATGCCATTGACTTGAGCAACATGAATTAAGTCGCCTTGCTTGGTTTTGACTGGCTTCGGGACGGGTATATCGGTGGTCTGGTTGATGTCGGCTAGCCAGTTCATCTCTGCTTGCATATTGGCTGGTGTGCGTAAATTGGGGACATGAATGCGAAAGACGTAGCGTTTTTTGTCGGTTGTATCCACTTGAAAGACCGCATTGAAGCCATATTTCAGGAGGCGAATCTTCTCGACTTTAAGCTTATAAGCCCTCAGTGCGTCTCGTGCTGATTGGTAGAGTCGGCGTTGTTGTCCGCGTTCCGTCAGTTGGGCAAAGGTGTCCGTCATGAGGCGGTGGCTCGTTTCTGAATAGGGTATTGAATTTCGAGTAAGTTGTCGGGTCTGGTAATGTCTGGAAACACGCGCAGGTAATGTTCACGGACGGGTCCGCAGACTTGATAGCCCTGTCGCTCGACCCATTGGTCGAGTTGGTGCATGGCATGGATGCGCTGAGTCATATTCCCTTGATACAACATCGTGGCGGTTTGCATTATGGCTGGCAAGTGACGGATGGTCGTTGATTCGTATTGCTGAAGTTTGCTGAGTTTGGCGTTGGTATCCAATAAGATGCAGGCTTCAAAGTCTGTTGGCGCACCGCCGGGACGTTCATAGTAATAAACAGGTTCACCATTGGATAACGCATAGTATGAGCCTGTTTGCCAGTTTTGTTGTCTGGCTCTATCGACATGGCAGACACCCATTAAGCGACCTGCTTTGGGTGCAATGCCAACGGATGTGAGCGAATCGAGAAGTTGGTCATAGAGTGCTTCAACATGATGGCTTGTTGATAGTATTCGGCGGATGGAGATGACCTGCTGACGCGGTATTCGTTTTATCAGGATGGTTGGGTGAGTTGCTGATGATTGACTCTCTATCTGTTGTAGACGGACGCGCAATTCATTCAGCCGACGGTTGTCTTGTTCGATGCGTTGGGAAATCTGCTGATATTTTTCTGTGATGAGTTGGTGCTGTTCATCTAACGACACCTCGCTTTGTGTCCAGTGCTTGATTTCCTCTAATGACCAGCCCAAGTCCTTCAAATTGAGGACGCGATAGAGGTCAACGAGTTGGTCGATGAGATAATAGCGATAGCCTGTTTCTGGGTCGGTGTAAGCGGGTTTGAAAAGGTTGATGGCATCATAGTGGCGCAGGGAACGAATTGAGACATCGACATAGCGCGAAAAGTCGCCAATGGTCAACATAGGATGTAACTCCTTGCAATCGAACAGATATGCTAATCATTGTAGCAAGGAGTCCAGAAAAGACAAAACGGCGCAGGATGTCCATACGCCGTCTGCAACAGAGGTAAGGTACTTAACTGTTCCCTATGCACCTTCTCAAGGTATCCCCACCCCCACCCCCACCCCCTAATTCTTGAGGAGGGGAGATTTCTAGGGGTCAAGATAGCTCATTATGCTCAAATCAGTAGCGGACAAGCCTTTAATCTCTCCCCTACTTGCAGGCGTAGACACTCTGCTATCGTAAGGGGAGACTTTTTATGGAAGAATATCATCTAGTTCTGCAGTGATGAGGAAGATGTTGGTTTCGGTCACGTTGCGGTTGGGTCCGATTTCGACATAGACATAAAGCGTGTCATTCTGAACCACTGCACTATGGAACCAGAAGTTGCTCCCGCCATCGACATCGCTGGCGTGGAAGATGGGATTGCCGTCAAATTTTGTCCAATTCAGACCATCCTCACTGAAGGCAAGTCCAAGTTGCATTTGTGAGCCACTCTGGGTATTGCCTCGATAGATCATCAGCCACTTACCTGAAGACAGTTGCACGACGCGCGGTTGGTGGATGGAATTGTTCTCCCAATCAGCATCGCTGACAAAGATAGGGTCGCTCTCTGCATAGGGGTCGTCCGTGGTTTCTGGGTCATCGTATTTCGTCCAATTGATGCCATCGTCACTGGTTGCCATGCCAATTTGTTGGATTTGGTTACGCGCTGTGCCGGAGTAATACATGGTATACCCCTCGTCGGTTTGAAAGACGGCGGGTGCAATCACCTGAGAGGAATCCCATGCGTCCCCTCCTGCGGGAAGAAGAATGGGTTCGTCGTCGGGTGTCCATAGTCCGGTGGGGCTGTCAGCTGTGGCGCGTCCAATCGACCCTGCATCATCTGTTCCGGGTCGTCCGTTCCAGAGTGTGAAGTACATCACCCATGTGCCATCATCTTCGACAAGGATGCTGTGCGCGAGAATTGCCAACTCTGCGTAGGGGACATCTACCGTATCGAAAACAGGTTCGTCGGAAAATTCTGTCCAGTTCACCCCATCGTCGGAGGTGTGGTAGGCAACGCCGACTCGTGCGGGCCAATTGGGGAAGCCATTACGGAAGAGATGGAATTGCCCATCATGAAAGATGACTGCCCCCGGATCGGTGTATTTTCCGTCCCATTCCCCTCTAGGACCATGTTCCACAACGGGTTCATGTTGGACGACTGTGAAGGGTGATGGGTTGTCCTCCTCTTGAGCCATACTCGGTAGAGCTAAAAGTAATATAACGACACAAAATAGCCACTTTTTCACACGATGTTCCTTTCCAAAAGTCATCCATCACAGGAAGTATAAAGCCTGACATCATGTGAGAGTCAAGATAATTGGACTTAGGGTGGATGAGACCGCATAAGCTCAGAAGAGCATCTTGCCCCGTTGATGCAATGCCTCAATCACCTGTCGGTCTGCTTTGCCGAACATAAAGTTGTCGAGTTCGTCGAGGGTGACCCATGCCCAATTGCGGACTCCGATTCGCTGAGGTTCGGTATGGGGTGGCGTTGCGCCGAGATAGCGACATTCATAAGCGTAGAGGGTAATTTTGAGATGGGTGAAGGCGTGATTCACTTTGACGAAGAGGTCGCCGACTTCGACTTCAATTGCCATTTCTTCTTGGAGTTCGCGTTTCAGACATGCTTCTAAGGTTTCGCCATCTTCGAGTTTGCCACCGGGGAATTCCCACATTCGCGCGAGCAAGCCATCATCGGGGCGTTGAGCGATGAGGAGTTGTTCCTTATCGTTCCAGATGATTCCGGCAGTGACATCGGCATGTGGCACGGGAGGTTTCTTCTTTTTGACGGGTCGGTCTTGCTGTGTGCCGTTGGCGAAGGCTTGGCAATGCGATTGAATAGGACAATTCTGACAGTCGGGGTTGCGCGGACGACAGATTTTTTGTCCGAGTTCCATGAGGGCTTGATTATAATCCCCTGCTCGATCTTCGGGAACCCATTCTTCGGCTAATGCCCAGAGTTGATTCTTGGTGGCAGTTTTGGTCACATCAGAGTCAATGTCTTGAAGGCGCGTGAAGACTCGAATCACATTGCCATCTAACACAGGAGCCGATTCATCGTAGACGATGCTGGCGATGGCTCCGGCGGTGTAGCGTCCGATGCCGGGGAGTTGTTGGAGGTCTTCTGCTGTTTTGGGAAATTTGCCATTGAGTCCTTTGGAGACAATGTAGGCGGTTTTGTGCATGTTTCGTGCGCGACTGTAATAACCGAGACCTTCCCATTCTTTCAGGATGGAGTCAAGTGGGGCATCAGCAAGGTCGTGGATGGTTGGGTAGGTAGACAGGAATCGCGTATAATATGGGAGAACGGTTTCAATCTGCGTCTGCTGGAGCATGATTTCGGATAACCAAACACGATAGGGTGTGGGGTTGCTTCGCCACGGTAAATCGACGGCGTTCTCATCAAACCAAGCCAGTAGCGAATCTGTGAATGGAGCAGTCATCGGCAGATGGGGCGCATTGAAATCATTTTCAAACCTATATCAACCCGTTTTCAAAGGGGTCACTCCGCGCAATGTCGGCTACACTAGAGGTTGATACAACCGTGTGGAGACAGACTGATGAGCGTATTCGCCTTTGTTGGGGGTATTATCGTGGCATTGGTGATTGCCGCGCTCGATAGCATACGCGATTCAACAAGGATAAATCAGATGATGACGAATTCAGCATCCGACCCCAATTATACGTCATTTTCCATTCCATTTGAAGCAGGACAGACCGCCAAAGGTGTGCGCATTGACCCGCATGATGACCTCAAGCCCGTTATCGAAGCGTTGGATTTGAAGCATCCTTGTGGGGCGTTATT
>JANQRM010000229.1 GCA_028284565.1 Anaerolineae bacterium
CTCAGCAATATGCATATGGACACTGACTCCATATTGGTCAGCTAAGGCTTTTGTCCGTAGAATCAAATCATCCGAATTATTAAAGATGGTTCGTAAGCCAAACCATATCCGAATCCGCCCATCAGCGGTCCCATGCCAGCGTTCATAAAGTTCCACTTGTTTATCCAAAACCGTTTGAGTGCTTTCCTGCCAGTTTGAGGGTAGCCCCTCCCCCATATCCATACTCGAACGAGTCAAAGTCGCGCGAATGCCTAACTCCGTGATAGCACGCACCATGCCTTCTACATGCTGACCGCCCGCTTCTGCAAAACAAGTGACTCCACTACGGATAAGTTCCAATCCACAGAGCAAGGAACTCACATAACTATCTTCAAGTGTGAGATTACTTTCATAGGGCCAGATACGCCCCCGTAACCATGTCAATAAATCCACATCATCAGCTAACCCCCGCCCTAATTGCTGGGAGGTATGTACGTGCGTATTAATCAAACCCGGCAAAATCCACCGATCATCTAAATCAATACGCTCAACTTCAGGATCGGTTTTTTCCAATAGAACATGGCTCGGAGCAATTTCAACGATTCGGTCATCCGCAATCAGAATCGCTCCTCGATGATATTGATGACGACTCGCATCCATCGTGATGATATTAGCATTAAAAAGCAGTTGTTGGTTCATATCGAAGTCCCTTTGGCTTGTCCGTTACTATTTTGTCAAATAATTAGTCTCAATGACAACTTGTATTTTTCTTCACAAAATTGACACGACTAACAATCTACGTTACACTCAGCAAAAGTTAGCGAAACAAAACGAAAGTAAACGTAACTAGACCTTTATTGATTTAAGCCAAGGAACTTTTTTGCCACATGCCCCAAAATCTGTGGAGCGATGCAGAAGCCAAGCAATTGCCGGAATTAGATTATCTGGTGTATCGCAGTAATTTGCTGGGACATGACCGTGCAGTCGTCAATATCTATGGCGGGAACACCAGCGCAAAGTTGATGAAGACCGACCATATGGGACGCGAAGTCGAAGTCCTCGCTGTTAAAGCATCCGGCTCCGATGTAGCGACCATTACCGAACCTCAATTTGCCCTCCTCCGCATGGACGATATTCGCCCGCTATTTGAGTACGACTCCATGACGGATGAAGAGATGGTGGGTTATCTCAGCCATACCGTGTTTGAGCCGGGTCGTCCGCGTCAGAGTATCGAGACCTTGCTTCATGCCTTTGTGCCATTCAAGCATGTTGACCACACCCACCCCGATGCCATAATTAGTCTCGCTTGTACTGCTGATGCCGAAGCGACTGCGCGCGCGGTTTATGGCGATAGGATGGCATTTGTACCGTATATCCGTCCTGGCTTCACACTCAGCAAGTGGATTGGTCAGAAAGTCATCGACAACCCCGATATTGAATGTGTGGTGATGGGCAAGCATGGACTCGTTACATGGTCAGATGACCCTAAACAATGTTATGACAATAGCATTCGGATTATCCAAGAAGCAGAAGACTACATCGCCGAGAAGCGCAAAGGCAAGCGAGTCTTTGGAGATTTAAATATCCCAGCTGTCGATGACAAACAACGTGAAGACATATTAGCCCAAATCCTCCCCAGCATTCGGGGTGCAGTCTCCAGCCGTCGCCATATGATTTTGCAGACTGATGCCAGTGATCGCCTCGTCGATATGGTCGGCAGTGCCGAGAGCGAGTCGATTAGTCAAGAAGGTGTCGCCTGTCCCGATCATCTCGTACACACCAAACGCCAACCTCTCTTCATCAACTGGTCGCCGGATGAAGGTGTCGACGCACTCAAGTCCAAAGTAAAAGATGGCATTGCCAATTTTGAGGCACGCTATGTCGATTATTTTGAGACAAATAAAGTTGAAGGTGATGCACTGCGTGATTCGGCTCCGCGTGTGATATTGATTCCGGGCTTGGGGATGGTCAATACTGGCAAAGATGCGACCAATGCCGATGTCAGCCGACAACTGTATCATCGGGCGATTGAAGTTCTGGGGGGCAGTGAAGCACTCGGTGGCTTCAATGCACTCACACCTAAAGAAGCCTATGACATAGAGTACTGGCCCCTCGAACTTTACAAACTGAAGCTCAAACCCCCAGACCGCCAATTCGCTGGCAAGGTAGCCTTAGTGACAGGCGCGGCGAGTGGGATTGGGCGAGCGATTGCCTACCGGCTGGCAGAAGATGGCGCGCATGTCATCGTTGCTGATATTAATGCAGAAGATGGACAATCAGTGGCTGAGGGGATTGTCAACAAGCATGGCAAAGGACGTGCGATCTTCGTGCATTGCGATGTAACGAGTGAATCCGCCGTGCACAATGCCTTCCGTCAAGCGATATTGACCTATGGTGGGGTCGATATTCTCATCAACAATGCGGGCATTGCAGGAGGCGCACCCATCGAAGAGACCTCCCTTGCAGAATGGCAACGCAATATCGACATCCTTGCCACAGGCTACTTCTTGATGGCACGAGAAGCCGTCAAAGTCATGAAAGCTCAAGGTGTCGGCGGTGTGTTAATATTTGTAGGTAGCAAGAACAGCATCGCGCCAGCCAAAGGTGCAACAGCTTATGGCGCGGCAAAAGCGGCGGAGATTCACCTCGCTCGTAGCCTTGCCGAAGAAGTCGGCAAAGATGGTATCCGCGTCAATTCTGTTCTCCCCGATGGTGTAATACGTGGCAGTGGCATCTGGGATAGCGACTGGAAAGAAGCCCGCGCCAAGCAGTATGGCATTTCGATAGATGAGATTAACGAACATTATCGTCAGCGCAATATATTGAAGGTAGAGATATTACCAGAAGACATTGCCCATGCCGTTGCCTTCTTAGCGGGTACACAGAGTACCAAAACAACGGGCGCAGTGCTGACAGTAGATGGTGGTGTTAGTGTGGCATATGTGAGATAACCCATGAGTAGTCAGCGCGTGATAGCCATTGACTTAGGGGCGACATCGGGGCGTGTGATGCAGGTCGATTTTGATGGACAAGACTTGCAATTAACCGAAGCCCATCGTTTCCCCAATATCCCTGTTAAAGTACAGGGGACTTTGCATTGGGATGTCTTGCGCTTATGGGATGAGATTCAACTCGGAATCGACAAAGTAGAGAACGCCAAATCCATTGGTGTGGACGCATGGGGTGTCGATTTTGCCCTCCTCGATAAACAGGGACGGCTTTTAGCAAACCCCTTCCATTATCGAGACTCACGTAACGATGGCATGATGGAATGGGCATTTGAGCGCATTCCCAAGCGGGAGATTTATGACCGCACTGGCATACAGTTCATGCAGATTAACGGCTTGTATCAGATGGCAAGTCTACTCAGGGAAGAAAGCCAACTCCTCGATATTGCCGATACTGCCCTGACCATTGCAGATTTATTCAATTACTTTCTCTGCGGTGCGAAGACCTGCGAGTTCACCCAAGCCACGACATGGCAGATTTACAATCCGAATCAAGGCAATTGGGATAACGACATCATCAGCAAAGTCGGCTTACCCCGCCACATCTTCCCACAGATTGTCCCACCCGGCACAACGATTGGCGATTATCAAGGAACAGATGTAATTGCGCCTGCTTGTCATGATACCGGAAGTGCTGTCGTGGCTGTCCCGATGACATCACGCAACACGGCTTATATCAGCAGTGGTACATGGTCACTGATGGGCATGGAACTGGATGCGCCTGTGATTAATGATGCGTCCTTTGAAGCAAATCTCACGAATGAAGGCGGGGTCAACAACACCTATCGTTTGTTGAGGAACATCATGGGCATGTGGCTCATGGAAGAAAGTCGTCGGACATGGCGACAAGGAGGTGACAACCTCAGCTATGAAGAGATGATGCAAATGGCAGAGTCCGCCTCACCCTTCCAAGCCTTTATCGACCCAGACGATACGAGTTTCTTAGCACCGGGGGATATTCCTGCGCGTGTCCAAGATTATTGCAAACGCACCAACCAGCCAATCCCGCAGAGCAAAGCGGAGATACTAGCAACGATTTATTGCAGTCTCGCTTTCAAGTACCGACGTATCCTCGACCATCTCATCACAGTTTCCGGGCAATCCGTAGACCGGTTACATATCATTGGTGGCGGGGCAAATAATAGCTTACTGTGTCAGATGACCGCCAGTGCAATTGGAGGACCAGTTATTGCGGGTCCTAGTGAAGCGACAGCGCTAGGCAATGCCATTGTACAACTCATTGCGCTCGGTGAACTGGCAGACCTCCAACAAGCCCGTGAGATGCTCAGTTCACAAATCATCGGCACATATGAACCGAAAAACCATTCCGAATGGGAGGCACAGTATCAACGTTTCCAAGAGATTATCTAAAGTATAAGGTGAGAATAGTGTAAGGGCGTACAGCTGTACGCCCCTACCACCAACGAAACACTAGATGAAAATAACCACCAACTAAACTTTTTATGACCGAATCGATTTTAGAACTCACCCACATCCATAAATACTTTCCCGGTGTCCACGCGCTCAATGATGTGCAATTTGATATGCGCGCGGGCGAAGTCCATGCCTTGCTCGGTGAAAATGGCGCAGGCAAGTCCACTCTCATTAAGATTATTTCCGGTGTCCATCGTCCCGATGAAGGCACGATGTCTCTCTTTGGACAACAAGTTACTTTCAGCAATCCGCGCGAATCGAAAGAAGCCGGAATCGCCACCATTTACCAAGAACTTGGCTTATACCCGGACTTGACTGTTGCCGAAAACATCTTCATGGGACACTTCCCACGTCGCAAAGTAGCTGGACTATTCAACGTGGTCGATTGGGACAAGATGGAACAGCGGGCAGAAGAACTCCTCGCCGAACTCAATATCCATGATTTGGATGTGGGACGACGCATTGCCGAACTCAATGTCGGGAATCGACAACGGGTGGAAATTGCCAAAGCACTCTCGCTGGATGCGCGCATCCTCATCATGGACGAACCCACCGCTGCCCTAACCGAAAGCGATGTGGAACGGCTGTTTGATATTGTCCGGCTGTTGCGGGAGCGCGGGGTTGCGATTGTGTATATCAGCCATCGCTTGAATGAAGTCTTTGAATTGGCAGATCGTGTGACCGTTCTGCGTGATGGGCAATATATTGCGACACAAGATGTCAGCGAAACCACCGAACCGCAATTGATTAGCATGATGGTCGGGCGCACAATAGATAACCTCTTCCCCAAGACAGAAGCCGAAATCGGCGATGTCGTGCTGGATGTGAAAAAACTGGTACATGAACCGCTAACAAAAGGCGTGTCTTTTCAAGTGCGAGCAGGTGAGATTGTCGGCTTGGCGGGTTTGGTTGGTTCTGGGCGCAGTGAGATGGCACAGGTCATCTTCGGTGTGACTCCGGCGCAATCTGGCAAAATCTTAATGAATGGCAAACCGCTCAAGATTCGCCATCCCTCTGATGCGGTCAAATATGGCATCGCCTACGTCCCAGAAGATAGAGGCTTACAAGGACTCATTAAAGCCATGTCCATTCAAGAGAATGCATCCATGGCGGTACTGGATAAAGTCTCTAGTCGTACCTTCGTCAATCGCATTCAAGAAGCCAAAATTGCCCATGATGC
>JANQRM010000144.1 GCA_028284565.1 Anaerolineae bacterium
TGTTTGGTAATCGCCAACCCCAAACCTGTCCCACTGCGCGGGTCACGCCCCGTGGCTTTGGCTTGTTGAAATTCTTCGAAGATCGTTTTGCGGTAATCGTCCGGAATTCCTATCCCCGTGTCGGTCAGGCTGAATTGCACCTTGTCCTCCACCGTTTCGACCTTGAGCGCAATTGAGCCTTCATCCGTATATTTGCAAGCATTGCTATAAAGGTTGAGAAATATCTGCCGGAGACGACTTTCATCTGCCCAGACATTTGGCAAGGGGTCAGGCAGGTCTTGCTTTAATTGGACATCTTTTGAGCCAAGTAAGCCTTTTGAGGTGGACATAACCGCGTTAATTAGAGGCTGGATTTTCACCTGTCGCAATTCAATATCTAGCTTCCCTGCATCTACTTTGGCGAGGTCTAAAATGTCATTGATGACAAAGAGCAATTGCCGACCACTCTCGTAGATTTGATTGACATCATTTGCATAGGGTTTGGGCAGGTTTTGGTCATCATACATCACCGGAAACTTGAGCATGGTTTCACTAAATCCAATGATGGCATTCAGCGGTGTTCGTAACTCATGGCTCATATTGGCAAGAAATTGTCCCCGGAAGTGTTTGGCTTCTTCGGCTGAAGAACGCGCTGTTTCGAGGTCTTGGTTGATTTCTTTGAGCTTTTCACCAAGGACTTGACTTTGTTTGAGGCTAGATTCTAACTCTTTGTGTTTTTCGAAAAGTTTACTATTCGTACGACGTTCCCGTTGTGAATTTGAAATCGCCCATTCTGTAATTTGGTAGAGTTTCCGACTGACTTGCGAAGCAAGCGCGCCACTGAGAAATGTGAGGAAAATGGCAAACCAATGCTCACCAAGTAAACCCGATTCATAAGCAGATGAGGAATATACAGCAATGATGATTGAAACACTACTCAAGGTTGCAAGTATAAATGTATGAGACGTAAAAATCATCAATCCGATAAGGAAAGTAATGATAGGCAATATAAAAGGTGCTAAGCGTGTAAAAACCGTGTCATTGCTGTAGATTAAGATGCCAACCCCAACTATCCATCCTAAGTTATACACCCATGCAGAAGGGACAAGCTGTTCTCGACGGAGAAAATTAAGGGTAATAAGGCTACCGACACCGATAATAATTGACCCGGTGAATACACCACTAATGGTTGCATTATCCCAAAACCATTCACCAAAGATAAAAACCACGATCAATAAGGCAACACAGAATCCAAACGTAACTAGAGATAAGATTTGCAAGCGGTCAGATTTGACCTCGTTCGCAAAATCTTTACTTGTAATCTCACTCATATGCGCCACTCCCATATGCGTTTGGTTAAGTATACCTTAAAATCTTAATGCAAAATCTTAATGCTTTGAAATATTGAACAATGAATCAAATACAGGCAACCGTCTGGCTACCTGTTTAGAAATGTTCTGACTATAGTGGCTAGTTTAGGGCAAGGTTTTCAAAGATACCAGCCGCGCCCATACCTCCGCCGATACACATGGTCACCATGCCATACTTCGCATTACGACGTTGCATCTCGTGCATGATTTGAACCGTCAACTTCGCCCCTGTACAACCTAGTGGATGTCCGAGTGCAATCGCCCCACCATTCACGTTGACTTTTTCGGGGTCAAGCTCTTGGTCACGGATGACAGCAAGAGACTGTGAGGCAAAGGCTTCGTTGAGTTCGATGAGGTCGATATCATCCAATGTCATACCTACACGGTCAAGCAATTTGGGAATGGCTTTGATGGGTCCCACGCCCATGATTTCTGGACGGACACCTGCCACATTGAAGCCAACATAACGGAGCAAGGGTTTTAAGCCCAATTCTTCGGCTTTTTTACGTTCCATAATCACAACTGCCGCCGCACCGTCACTTAATGGACTGGAATTGCCAGCCGTGACTGAGCCATTCGGTTTGAAGACACTCTTGAGCTTGGCGAGTGCATCAATCGTGGTTTCCCGACGTAGGTGTTCATCTTGCTTGAGGACATAGGACACGTTTGTGGGTAATCCATCATCTCCGATAACCGTTTCTTCCCAATCAAAAGGGACGATTTCTTCATCAAACTTGCCACTATCGACAGCTTGTGCCGCTTTTTGATGACTATGATAAGCGAACTCGTCCATATCATCCCGATTGACAGCGAATTCAGATGCCACCCGTTCTGCGGTGAGTCCCATGCTCATATACACGTGCGGGTCGTTCTCTGCCATATAGGGATTCGGGCTAAGATGATGCCCCGACATCGGCACAGAGGACATGGATTCTGCACCGCCTGCGATAATCACATCCGCACCATTGGCAATAATGCGTTCCGCCGCCATCGAGATGGTTTGTAAGCCACTCGAACAAAAGC
>JANQRM010000261.1 GCA_028284565.1 Anaerolineae bacterium
CTCAGATTGCAGATTTAATACCCCTAATACTTCGCCATGTACAATCATCGGAATGGCAAGTTCTGTTTGAACATCAGGTAACCGATTATCTGACTGATAAGCGAGAGGGCGGTCTGTAATGGATGCGACAAGACTTTTCCGTTTTTCAACGGATTGAATTACGATGTGATTTTCTTCTGATACCGGGATACGATAACCTTCTTCTACCATCTCTGTACCGACATCGCCAGCCCCTGCCTTCAATTCCAAATATGCACCAGAATCATCAAAGAGGAACACTTGAGCATGGTACAAACCGAAATTGTCGCGGGTGAGGTTGGTAAAGGTCGACAAGAGCGAATCGACATCTAAGTTTGCCGCAGCTTCGGTACTCACTTGTGCCACCGCTTGGAGTTCTTTTGCCCGACGTTGCGTTTCGTCAAAGGTGCGAAATTGTTCCAATGCTTGCGCCACGCGGTCTGCCACATCTCTCACTAGCCGAGTGTCATCGTCATCCCACGCTTGGGTTTGATCATCTCCAACGATAATTGAACCAATCTCTTGCCCACGAAGGAGAATCGGTTGGCGGATAGTTATCATTTCGTCTGTCACGAACAGGCTCTCTACTGGGATGCCACCGTCAATTGGAATAGGAGCTTCAAGATTGTATAAATAGCCAAGGGAGTCTTGATTGACACGCCCCAAATAGGATTGCCACGTTTCTTGTGTGAGACGGAGATTGACCGCATTCGCACGCTCGACTGCTTTTTCAATCTCATCATAGGCTTCGGCACTACGGATAGCGGAGGCAATTTGATTCGCCATCGTTACAAAAATATCAAGGTTATCCTCGTTGAAAGTATTGGGTTCTGTGGCTTGCATATCCAGAACACCCACCACTTCGCCACCAATCAAGAGAGGAACCGCCAGTTCGGCGCGGGTGAGTGGAAGTAAGTCATTCGTTTGGTGAATTTCGCTTGTTTCTGAGTCGTATATCAGCACCGATTGCCCTGTTGTTACCGCTTGACTCACGATGGAGGGCTCGTTCATATTTATTTTATGACCGCGTTCTAATAGTATTTGTCCGACATCCCCTGTCCCTGCCCGTAAAATCGCTGAATGTTTTGCCTCATCCAAAAGATATATTTGTGTGTAATAGAAATTAAATTGGTCTCGGATTGCGCGCACAAGAAGAGGAAGCAGTTCATCTTGACTCAGGACACTGGATGCCAGACCGCTGATTTCAGTGGCGGTTGCAATATCACGGGTACGTGCTTCAACCCGACTTTCGAGTGTTTCAACCAAATCTTGCGCGCGTTGAGTCATGTCGTTCATGGCATTCGCCAAGACTGACAATTCATTTCGACCACTCAACATTGCACGGCTTGTCAGTTGCCCTTGACCGATTTTTAAGGCTGTTGATGTGAGTTCACTCAATGGGATAACGATACTGCGCGTGATGGATAATGCGACAATTATTGCCACCGAAATTAAGGCAAGAAATGCGACAATTACCACCCCAATTAAAGCGTTACGAGATGTGAGGAAGTTATCAATAATTGCTATGGTCGAATCATTCTGAATAGCGACATAGGCACCGAGTGCTTCTGAGACAAAGCTAGCATCTTGATTAAGTTGGCTAATATAGGATTGGAATTGGGAGTCGGCTAAAAGGTTAATCTCGTCCGGTTCATCGGACAGTTCAGCGATATAGTTGACCAGTGAATCGAATGTTATCGTATAGTTTTGGAGACGTGTTTGAACTTGGGTTAGGGAGTCAAGCTGTTCAGATAGTCCTTCATCAGGATTTGTTTCTAAGGAGTTAATTTCATCATAGAGTTCGGATTGGACATTTGCAATATGAGTTTGATTGACTGGCACATAATTATCGTACGCTGTACCAAATCCGACGGATTGCCACGTCAACAGAAAGTTCCTCTCTGCTCCCCTTGCCTCGTGCATCTCAATTTCCATAATGGTTACCATCTGCGAGCGCGAATTGTCATCAGCAATGGATTGAATCACCGAATTTCGGGAGACCAAACTGATAATAGCAACCAAGACGAAGAGTGAAATGACCACAATCAGAAATCCGAATCCCATGCCAATTCGGGTTGAGATATTGAGATTACTCAGAAATCTATTGAACATGCTAATTACTCCGTCGTTCCATTGGAGTCTGTTTCTTGAAGATGGAGTTCAATCCCCGTGTGCGGTACGCGAAGGGCTTTCCCTAATTCACGGACTGCCGTTTCGAGGACTTCCTCCATCCCCAATGCTCCTTGAATTTGGCGATCAATTTTACTCAAGGCTTCTTCATGGCGACGTTGGCGATCTGTCTCTTGGAATAAGCGCGCATTACTGTATGCAATTGCAATTTGATTAGCAAGCACACGCATTACCTGTAAAATTTCATCTGAAAAATAATCGACTTCATCATGTTGGACATCCAATACCCCTAATAACCGTCCACGAGCGATTAAGGGAAGTGCCATTTCAGAGCGTGTATCGGGCAAGGCAGGGTTGGGGAAAAACAATTTGGAGGCTTGCGTATTATTGATGATTTGAGGTCGTCTTTGTCGGGCGGCATTTGCCACAATGCTATTTCGATTACCAAAGGCAATGTTTCGTTCTTCGCTCACTAACTGCCGCCCCACATGCCCAGCACCTGCTTCTAGGGATAAGGTATTGCTTGCCTCATCCAGGAGATAGATATGAACATGATAGATGCCAAAGCGTTCTTTGGTCAAATCCACCACATCTTGTAAGAGGCGGTCTACATTGAGAATGGTCGCAATTTGCTGATTCACCTCGACAACCGTTTCAAGTTCAAATGAGCGCGCTTCGGCAATTTGTTCGAGGATCGCTCGGTTCTGTTCAAGGAGTTGCTCACGCTCAACCCCCCCTTGCTCAATCAGTTGAATATCTTGATTTTGGACATACGCAATCACCACTACCAACACTGCTAATAAAGCATATAGCGCAAGCGGTGTGAGGATATCGGCAATAGTAATGGCAGATAGGGGGACTATAGTCAATAGACTGATACCAATTAAGAGACTAATCCCTAAAGTCCAACGAGTCCCAAGCAATAAGACACCCAACAAAACAGGTATTAATACAATTAACAAGACGGTGGGAATAACCGTGGCAACATCGCCAAGCAAGAGGAAAATCGAGGTAAAAATTGCGGTTGTGCCAAGAACAATAAAAACAGACCCGTATTGACTATAGACTGTCCGACTTAAGGCATAAGCAATCACAAACATAACAAAGACACCCACAATGGGTAGTGAATCCCATGATTGTGTGATCGTCGAGGTGATAGCCATCGTAATCCCAAAACTCAAGGTTAAGAAAGCCAATGCTCTTGCCCGACGACGTTGTACTGGATTGGTTACCTCTGCGTGGGGTAGGGTTAGGTTACGCAACCAACTGAAATTCATAGACACTCGCCCTGCCATAGATGGTTGTTCTACTCTAGCTATTATATTGTAATTGTCTTTAACTTGGTAATCGACTTTAAGGTTAATTTGAGGTTTCAAATGTTTTCTTTGGAAAAGAAGACCTGATGTTCATTAGCGAGAATCGCTTTCGTGCGGTGGAGTTCGGCTCCTTTTTGCGAGTCGTCCCAATCTAAGATGCCACCAAGTATATCCACCAAATCAACCAACATATCCGCCGTCACATGACCGAGCATAGCTAAGAGAGAACGGCGCAAGATGAAGTCATCCAGATGGCGAACTTTTTCGGTCTCCATGATATATTGGACTTCACGTCGGCTGTAGGCGAGAGCATCTGTCAGTGGGGCATCGTTGGTATCGGCAATGACTTTGGCAATTTGTTCGGCGCGTGTGCCATATCGCTCGAATAGGGTGGTAATGCGCTCGGTATCCAATTCTGTTCTATCGGCTAATTGCTGAATCCAGTCTGCTTGAGCTTCATGGGATTTGGGATAATCTTTGCCGCCCCCGATAGGAACTTCGGCAGTTGATGTTTTGCGACGACGTTTGAGATAGGCAAGCGATTTATCGGTGGTTTGTTCAGCAAAGGCACGGAAAGTTGTCCACTTGCCACCCACGAGCGAGTAAATCGGGAAATCCACTTGTTCATTCGGTTCGACCACGTTGATGCTATGGTCACGGCTGATTTGTCCGGTGGTGGAGGCATCACTATGGGGGAGGGGACGCACGCCACTGAAACGAAAGACGATATGCTCACGCCCCACGTTGATGGTTGGGAAGACTTTATCGACCATCCCTAAGATGTAATCAACCTCTTCATCCGTACAGCGCGCTTCTTCTGGATTATCGATTCGGATATCAGTTGTGCCTGCCATGACTCGTCCAACAAATGGGATTAGTAACACGATGCGCCCATCCTCATTCTCAAAGAAAACTTCTCCATCATTGAGTGCGTCATGGAGTTCGGGGTGGTCGAGGACAAGATGCGAGCCTTTTGTCCCACCAATGAAGCGTTTTTCAATGCCCATCGCCCGATTTACAAAGTCAATCCATGGTCCTGCCGCGTTGATAACGAGGTTGGGTTGAATGGCGAGTATATCGCCAGTGATTTCATCTTTCAGTGTGACCTGATTGCCACCACCGTCGATAGCTGTGACATAGTTGAGCGCGTTGACTTTATCCGAGAGAGCTTCGGCATCATGAATCATGTCGATACAAATGCGCTCTGGTGTGGGCATCCAAGCATCATAATAAGTAGCAATGCAGAGAATATCGGGATTGATTTGGGGGTATTCATTAATGGCATCCGAATAGAGCAAGAAGTCATGAATAGGCATGTTGCGGTGCTTACGGACGAACCAATCATACATCATCAAGCCTAACTTGATGACGAGCGCGCCTCGTTCACCCGGCTTATCACGAATACCTAGGAATTTAAGTGGAGCATTGAATGTGCCGGAGAGCCAACTGAAAATCGGGATGCTGGTCTTGAGGGGCTTGGCATAATGAGGGGCATTCTCTAAAAGGCGATTGCGTTCATGAAGTGCTTCACGCACCAGTCGGAACTCGGCATTCTCTAAATAGCGTATCCCTCCGTGAAGCATATGTGAAGATGCCGCGCTTGTTCCTGAGCAGAAGTCGCCCTTATCCACCATCAAGACATCGACACCCTGCATAGCAAGGTCACGAAACGTCCCAATACCATTGACACCCGCGCCGATAATCAGGACAGAGACTTCCGAGTTGTTGCGATAGTGGTCGAGTACAGCTTGACGTGAGGGCATGGAGTGGAACTACCTTTCAGACCTGAGTATTAGCGAATACAGGATTCTAGCATTGCAATAAATTGTTGGCGGTCTGCATGGGTGACGACATTCATGTTGGGTGCGTTGCCTGTCATGCCCAGAATATCAACCACTGTTATGCCTCGACATAAGCCCTCGCCTGTGGTGATTTCGACGTGATAGGGCTTGATTTGGGCAAGAGTGGGATCAATCGCAACTGCCATCGCAATGGGGTCGGGCAAGTCAAAGCCAGCCAGTGCCGTCTCGGACTTAGCATAAGCATCCAGTGTCGCCTGAATATCCACACAGAACTCAGCAAGGGGTGTACCAATGGAACGCAATTGGTCGGAGTCTGCCTGA
>JANQRM010000264.1 GCA_028284565.1 Anaerolineae bacterium
CTCCACCCGAACATGAACTTATTCAAGCCATCGAAGCCATGCGGGATGCCAAACTCGTGACGATTATCATGGGGAAAGGCGCAAAGGGGTTCCAAGATGAGATTATCCAACTCGCAGAAGCCATCAATGCCCCTGTTTTGACGACTTTCAAAGCGAAGGGACTCATCCCTGATAATCATCCCTTGGCTTGCGGTGTATTGGGACGGTCTGGAACACCAGTCGCCAGTAGCATGATGGGACGCGCGGACGTTATCTTGGTCTTTGGGGCTTCATTCTCCAATCACACAGGCATCTCGACTAAAAAGAAATTGATTCAAGTGGATGCAGACCGCATGATGCTGGGCAAATTCCATCCCGTTGATATTCCCTTGTGGGGCGATATTGGAGTGACCGTGCGCGAGATGCTCTATGCCTTCACCGGAATCGGCAAGCGGGGTGATTTGGTGGGCGAGTTATTCAACGACGAGAACCCGACCTATTCACGCGATTATGTCCGTCGGGAAATTGAAGGTCGTTGGAAACTCTGGCGCAAGGAGAAAGCGCGTCGTGCGGATGACACGGACGAAGGTGGCATCAATTCAGCATTGCTGTTCCAATACATGAGTGAAGTCGTCCCAGAAAATAGTGTGATTGCCGTTGATGTAGGGAATAACACCTACTCCTTCGGACGTTACTTCGAGACCAAGTATGGACAAGAGTTGGTCATGTCGGGCTATTTGGGGAGTATTGGTTTCGCCTTCCCCGCGGCGATGGGTGCATGGGCGGCAGTTGGCGATCGCCGTCTCGTGTGGGCAGTTGCTGGGGATGGTGGCTTCGGTCAATACACGATGGAATATACCACCGCCGTCAAATACAAGATGCCGATTAAACTAGTTCTGCTCAACAACAGCGAAATCGGTAAAATCAGCAAGGAACAACGTGGAGTCGAGCTACCCGTTTGGCAAACCTCGCTTGTGAATCCCAACTTTGCGGAATTCGCAGAGATGTGTGGAGGCTGGGGTAAGCGTGTCGAGCGCAATGAGGACATTAAAGCCGGACTCGAAGAACTTTCAGCATTGGATACGCCGGGTATCTTAGAAATTATCGCAGACCCACTCAAAATATAATACAATAGTGAGGGTTATCAGAGACTTAATGGACCAGAGAGAGATGCGACGATGAAAAAAATCCGTGTAGGATTGATTGGTGAAGCGATTTCAACCGTCACCGAAAGCGATACGGCAAAATCAATGGGCAGTGGCATATTAGAAGTCTATGCGACTCCCGCGATGATTGCGCTGATGGAAGAAGCCGCCGTCAATGCGATTGACCCGCATCTCTCCACGGGTTTGGCAACCGTGGGGATTGAAGTGGATGTCGAACATCTCTCCGCGACTCCTATTGGAGAGCGCATCATGGCAGTTGCCGAAATCACCTACCGCGAAGGCAAGCGAGTGAAGCTGGAAGTGCGCGCTTGGGATGAGAAAGAACTCATCGGTTCAGGGTCTCACACCCGCTACATCATTGAGGTTGACGAGTTCATGGATCGCTTGCGGTAAGAAGTAAAAAGTGTGAAAGTTGGCAAGTTAAAAAGTAAACTCACTTTGCAGAGCGAACGTTTTGACCTGAAAGCTGAGATGCTGATTTGCTGAACCGCTAAGATTTAGGTTGACAAGTGAGCAACATGCCCCGCATAATACGGGCAATCATTCAACGGCGATGATGGAGACAGTCTGCAAAGGCATCCCCAAAGGATGTGAGCCGTTACAGGGAGTTCGGGTCATAGATTGAGAGCCTGAATAACATCTCTTGCAGAATTCACTCCAGAGCTGACAGGTGAACCGCCATGGCGAGTAGTCTGCTCCGCTTGTCCAGCGTTAATCGGACTCAACGAGTGCAGTCTATCGTGATGATAGACTGAACGAGGGTGGTACCGCGGGAGAAAATTTGCGCTCTCGTCCCTTTTGCTGGGATGAGGGCGTTTTTGATTCGGCATCATATCGGCAATCAATTCGTAAGGGCGGTTCGCGGACCGCCCCTACATCGCTTACGACAAGTTTATAGTTATTTAGGAGACATCCATGCCAGACAATATCGAAACCGTCCGAGACGAGGCGTTAGGCACACTCGAATCCATCACAGAGGATGAGAAACTACGCGAATGGCGGACACAATACTTGGGCAACAAAGGCCGAATCCGTGAGCTGTTGAGTGCAATTGGCTCGCTCCCTGCGGAAGAACGCAAGGACTTTGGGCAAGCGGTGAATCAACTCAAAAACCAATTGACGGAAGCCTTTGACGCGCGTGAAAAAGAGATTCAAAATCAGGCTCTATCACGTGACCTTGAAGAAGGTGACATTGACATCACCCTGCCCGGACGCACACGGACTCGCGGACGCTTGCATCCATCCACGCAAACCCTGCGCGATTTCTATACCATCTGGGCAGATATGGGCTTTCAGGTCTATCACAGCCGTGATGTGGAAGACGACGATACGAACTTCAAATTGCTCAACTTCCCAGAACACCATCCGGCGCGGGATATGCAGGACACCTTCTATACCACGCAGGAGAACATCATCTTGCGGACGCATACCTCACCGGGACAGATACGAGCGATGCAAGAACTCGGCGGTGAGGGACAAAAGCCCATACGCGTGATTCTGCCGGGCATGTGCTATCGCTATGAGCAAATCACTGCACGAAGCGAGATTCAGTTCTATCAGGTGGAAGGTTTAGCTGTTGGGCGCAATATCCGCATGAGTGACCTAAAAGGCACAGTCACGGAATTCGCCAAGCGAATGTATGGCGAGAATGCTCAAGTTCGTTTCCGTGCGTCCTACTTCCCTTTCACGGAGCCGAGCATGGAAATTGATGTGGAATGCTTCCTCTGTGGTGGAGATGGCTGTCGAGTGTGTAAATACACGGGTTGGCTAGAAATTGCTGGCAGTGGCATGGTGCATCCGGTGGTCTTGCGAAATGGGGGTTATGACCCAACCGAATGGAGTGGCTTTGCGTTTGGGATGGGACCAGAGCGCGTGACGATGCTCAAACACGGTATTGAGGACATCCGCTATTTCTGGGGCAATGACCTGCGCTTCTTGAAGCAATTCTAATCATGAAGTCACCGTTGTTGAAACGATTCGCCTCTGGTTATCGGGGAATTGCCATCATGGTGCTGAATACCCTGATATTGCTGATTCTACTAGAAGTGGTGGCAGGGGCGATTCTGAGTCAGCGTGGGACGACACTCGAACAGGAGATTGAAGTCTTCAAACAGAAGCAACTCAGCTTGTCTTATTATCAGGGGCAGGATTGGGCGCAGACCTATTGGGATGAACACATGCAGATTGTAGATTTCTGGGATTACCAACCTTATACGGTGTGGCGGACACGCCCGGCCGACGGTGAATTGATGACGGTGAATCAGAACCGTCGGCGCGTGACACTGGGATCGAATTGTACGGCAGAGACCTATCGTATCTTCGTCTTCGGGGGTTCAACAATGTGGGGCTATGGTTCACCGGATTGGGGGACGATTCCAGCCTATATACAAGCCCGACTGAATGAGGAAAATAGTAATGCCTGCGTGGTGAATTTAGCGGATGTTGCCTATAACTCGACGCAAGAGGTGATTCAACTCTTGCTCGAATTGCGGTCGGGGAATGTGCCAGATATGGTGATTTTCTACGATGGTGTGAATGATGTGAGTTCGGCACGAATCACAGGTGATGCAACCCAACACCTCTATTTCGAGCAGATTGATGAAGCGGTTGGGGGCAATCTGGCATTTGGGGATGTGAATAGTGCATCATCTCCATTACTAGATTTCATTCGGCAGACTGCCGTTGTTCGGCTGATTCGGGACTCATCGACACCTGATGAAACCACCTATGCCGATGTGGATACAGCATTGCTAGCCGATGAGATTGTGCAGAGTTATCTGGCGAATATGCAAACGGTTGAGGCTTTATCTGATTCGTATGGATTTGAATTTGTCGCGGTGTGGCAACCGATGCTATTACTGTCAGAGCGTCCGATAACTGATGAGGAGCAACGCTTTTTATGGGAGATGCCCGGTGGCTTGCCAGAGCTATTCTTTGCGGTCTATCCGCAGATTGAAGCTGAAGCGGAGGCGAATTCATCGCTGGTTTATCTGGCAGATGCGTTGGATGAAGCAGAGGGAATTTTGTGGATTGATTTTAATCATTTGACCCCGATTGGGAATCAGGTGATGGCAGACGCGATATTTGAGTTAATTCAACCTGTAGTCGCTCAGTAAGGGCGTACAGCTGTACGCCCTTACAAGAAACTACCTTTCCTAAACATCAACATATTCAGGAGTAAGTAACAACAATGAAAATTCCGATTTCATGGCTGAAAGATTTTGTCGAGATTGATATTCCTGTGGAGCAGTTAGCAGAACGGCTGACTCTAGCGGGATTAGAAGTCGTCAAGTTGCAATACGTCGGTGTGCCACAGCAAGAGGTCGAAGGTGTGCGTGTGCCACCGTCCGATCATCTCGTGTGGGACAGAGACAAGATTCTGCTGGGTGCGATTAAAGAAGTGAAACCGCATCCAGATGCTGACCGTCTGGTGCTGGCGATGGTCGATTATGGTGGGGATGAACTGGAACAATGCGTGACGGGTGCGCCAAATCTCTTTGAATACAAGGGGCAAGGGGAACTCAATCCACCCTTGTGGTCTCCGTTTGCGATGGAAGGTTCAACCGTATGGGATGGTCATAGTGACAAGCCGAAGTTGATGACACTCAAAGGCAAGAAGCTACGCGGTATCTACAACAAGAGTATGGTCTGTTCAGAGAAAGAACTCGGCATTTCGGAGGAACATGAAGGCATCATGATATTGGATGCGAAAGACAACTTCGTACCCGGAACACCACTACAAGATGTCTTGGGTGATGTGGTGCTGGATTTCGATTTGACTCCAAATTTAGCGCGGTGCTTCAGTGTGCTTGGGATTGCACGCGAGATTGCCGCCTTGCTGAACAAGGAACTCAAAGAGCCGTCCTATGATTTTCTAGCAGAGGGTGCGCCGATTGAAGGACAAGTTAAGATTGAGATTCATGAGCCGGAATTGAATCCCCGCTTCACATTGACCTTGCTCAAAAACACCAAAGTGCAAGAGTCACCAGCATGGATGCAACATCGTTTGAAATTGGTGGGGCAACGTCCAATTAACAACGTCGTGGATGTGACAAATTACATCACCTTTGAATTGGGACAGCCCTTACATGCCTACGATTATGACAAGTTGGTGAAGCGGGCAGGTGGCAAGACACCGACAATCATCACCAGATTGCCCAAAAAAGGCGAAAAGCTAGAAACACTGGATGATGTAGATCGTGAATTGGATAACCACAATATCCTTGTCTGTGATACAGCTGGTGTCATCGGCATGGGGGGTATTATGGGTGGTGCGGATACCGAAATTGCTGATGATAGCACGAATGTCTTGCTGGAAGCGGCGAATTGGAATTTCATCAATGTGCGTCGGAGCATGAAATCGCAAAAAATTCATACCGAAGCGGGAACACGGTTCAGCCGGGGCGTTCATCCGTCACAGGCTATTTTGGGTGTGCAACGGGGCATTGAGCTGATGCGACAAACCGGTGGCGGACAGATTGCTGAGGGCGTGATTGATGAGTATCCGAATCAACCAGAGCCAGTGACCGTCGAATTGCCCTTGAGCGAAGTGCATCGTCTATTGGGGATTGAGATGTCGATACAAACGGTAGCGGAGATACTCAGTCGTTTGCATTTTGATGTGACCTTAGATGGCGAGGGGGTGCGTGTGGTTGTGCCAGATCATCGGATGGACATCAGCGACGATGCGGTGATTGGGCAAGCGGACTTAATCGAAGAGATTGCACGGGTTTATGGCTATGACAAGATTCCAAACACGATTATGGCGGATGAAATGCCACCACAATGGGCAAATGCGACCTTTGAAGCCGAAGAAGAATTGCGCGATTTACTCGTGGGTTTAGGTCTGCAAGAGACGATTAGCTATCGATTCACAACACCAGAAGCCGAAGCGATGTTGACACCACAGGGTTTGGTCTCCTCTTTGCCGAAAGCAAGCTATGTGGAGATGGCAAATCCGTCATCAGCAGACAAGACGGTGTTGCGACATACCTTGCTGATTAGCTTGCTAGAAAATGCGATGAACAATCAGCGGTTTACACCGCGTCAGCAGATTTATGAGATTGGTAAAGTCTATTTTCGTCGGGATGATGCCTTGCCAGATGAACCACGACGATTGGGGATTTTGATGACAGGGGCTGTGGATGAAACCGATTGGTTGACAGCGAAGACGGAGCTGGTCGATTTCTATGATTTGAAGGGTGTGGTCGATGGTGTGATGGCTGGCTTGCATCTGGAGAATGTGGAATACAAGCGGGGGAGTCATTCGTCATTTCATCCGGGCAGGTCGGCTGATGTGCATTTGAATGGTAAGTCTGTGGGGACATTTGGCGAATTGCATCCATTGGTGGCGGGTACATTCAAGTTGACAGATGCACCGATTTTGGTGGCGGAATTCGATTTGGATGCGTTGTTGAAAGCGATGCCAGAACGACATGATGTGGCTTCGTTGCCGGTAACACCAGCAATTCTGGAGGATATTGCTTTGATTGTGCGGGAGGATATGCCTGCGTCAGAGGTGGAAGCGATCATCTGGAAGGCGGGGGGTCGGTTGTTGAAAGCGGTGAATCTGTTCGATGTGTATCGAGGGGATTCGATTCCGACTGGGAAGAAGAGCTTAGCATATAGCTTGACGTATCAGACGGATGATAAGACCTTGAAAGATAAAGATGCGGCGAAGGTGCGGAACAAGATCATCGGTGCGGCAAAGCATCAGTTGAATGCGGAAGTCCGAAGCGGATAGATAGCAAAATTAGTTGAGATAAAAGGCATCAGATAGGGAGTCTGGTGTCTTTTTGATTCTAACCAGCTAGAAAGATTTGGGATGCCTGATAAACAGGCAATAACAGGGCAATTTGGGTAATTTTTGGGTTATGTTCGGTTGGTGGAGGGTTGTCTTACGTGGGTTTGGTTAGAAGTTGGTTCGAGTTTGATTGAACCACAGAGATAGAATATCTATTGAATTATCCCCTTATTGCAGGTAAATTATCTGCTATACTAAGATTAGGAAAGTAATCATGTAGGTAATGACATGACAAGTAAGCCTAGTAAGCAACAAAAATCACAAAAGCTTGCCTATACACTGAAAGATTTCATGAAGGATTTTCCTGATGATAAAGCATGTCTTGAGTGGCTTAAGAACCGTCTTTATCCAAAAGGCATCCATTGTAAACAGTGTGGCAAAGTGACATCGCACTACCTTATCGAGAGTCGTAAATCCTACTCTTGTCAAGAATGCGGTCATCATGTCCATCCGACTGCCAACACAATTTTCCACAAATCCCGCACACCCCTCACGATCTGGTTCTATACAATCTTCCAGATGGCACTAACACGCGGGGGAATTTCTGCTAAGCAAATCGAGCGAGAAACAAGTGTAACTTACAAAACCGCATGGCGTATGTGCAAACTCATCCGTAGTCGCCTTAATGAAGATGGTGATGTCTTTGGAGGCAGAGATGATGACGGCAACAGTAAAGACAATGAAATTGAAGAAATCTATGTTGGAGCTGAGCCTCGTAAAATGCGATGAACCCTGTAAACATTGACGTAGCACAACAAAAACAATTGGTCGGTGTGGAGGAGCACAAGAGTCTTATCAAGGCTGTTGTTCCTGATACCAAGAAGAAAACATTGACACCAATTATCGTATCGACTGTTGAGAAGGGTTCAAACGTTCACACCGATGAGTACCCTACAACTATTGACCGATATGGGTTATAAACATTGCATATCTTGCATCAGATGAAACTCAACGTGATAGGCAACGTTCACACGCAAACAATTGAAGGTCTTTGGCATTAGTCTAGACATGCATCATCGGTATTTATTATGGTTGTAGCAAAAAGTATCTCCAAAGCTATATCAATGAATATGCTTTCAGATACCATCATCGTAACGATATAGCACCTATGTTTAAGACATTTCTTTACTGGATGGCTGAGGTTTTGGGCTAGTCACATTAGTCAAAATATCGAAAAACAGTTCCTGCGTAAGAGTTCCCTCATCTTTACGTTCAAACTCACTGCTGTCTAAGTTGGGGAAATACTCTTTTAGAAATTCTGGATGCGTGTACTTTCGCGTCGTTTTAGCGATTTGTTGCTTTTTGTTGTCCATCTTACTATCCTTAAATTAATTGTCGAAAAAATGATAGTTAATATCTGCATCAAAATAATGTTTCCGCTTAATCCACACGAAGCCATCTTTCTTTGAGATTACCGCAACATCAGTTGGTCCCCCGACAGTCTCTTTAACATCTGATACACGCCTCATGTATGAAGTGGTGTTTACCAATGTCTCAGCCATGAGTGCCAATTCGTCCTTAGGTAATCCTTGAACTATATCCATTATAGGCGTAACGTATTGATTTCGCATTAGTTTTTTAAGTTCTTGGATAATTTGTATAATATTTCCTTCTGCAAGTTGAGATGCTTGTTTGTCAATGTCTGTTGAAGATTGAGCTGAGTTCTGTTGCAGTACTTGCTTGTAGGTATTTGTCAGTTCACTGAGTGCAACATCTGTCAATCCTTCCCAAGCATATTGATGCACCCCTGATACAACCATATTTATTATGTCGCTTTGTGCAAATGGGAAAATACCAGAAAATTGTGAGGCTGTTTGATATTGTTGCTCTTTATATTTTAAGGTATCTGCTAAATAGCTCTCAAAGTAATATTCTGAAAATGATGAGTATATTTCATCTTCTCCATAACCAGCAACACAGACACCAGAAAATTGCCCAAAAAACCACCAATCTTTTTTGAACCAATTTATACACGTTTCCCACAGTTTATTCTTGTACTCTGCTTCCAACCCCTTTTGCTCAACAATGCCTAGAATATTTTGAAATTGTGTTTCAAAAGTTTGACGATATCTCTTTTCCATAGATAGGGTTATTTCATTTACTTTATTATTATCGAATAATTCCTGAGGCGTGTTCCACTGATCATAAATGTTATCAATTGTTGTACGCACTATTTTAAGAATCTCATCGTCTGATATAGGCTTTGCATTTTGGAGTATATATCTCTCGACTTCACGGCTGACGGCAATGCCGATGTCATTTTTTAAGAAAGAATTAAGCAACGATTCAAAAACCGAATCCTGATAATCCATTGGAAAAAACAATGCGTGATTGTCTCTCAAAAATTGTACAAGATTAATGCCATAATCTCTCAACTCTCCAAATCGCTTGGTATTTGTAACTAAATAGTCACGATAGGATTTAATTATCAATTCCCACGATTTACCCATTAGAAGAGCATTATTGTATATAAGTATTCCCACAGGATATTTAGGCGCGAGCATATACAACTTATTTGCTGAGTTAAAAATTTTGCCACTTTGAAAAGTCACAGCACTGTCAGTAGCTAATGCAATAGCCCCTTGATTCATAATAATTACTTCTGCGGTCATATCACACTCCAATTAAATTATTGCTATAATTGAAGTATATATGCCTAATTACCTACATTCAAGGGATAAATCTCTTGAATTTTTCATCGAATAGACAAATTACAACGGCTTTGTCTAAATGTCCGATAAGGTCTTGCATCTGGTTATCCTCATCTGTTTGCACTAATGGAATATGACCTAATTATCATGCTGTCGACTGAGGAATATATCGACACGGAGAATTCTCAAACATTATCTGTCACGACGACGAATTCATTGGTGCTACCCTTCTGGCATCAGTATAGCAGGTAACTATGGGATACGATGCTCATGTGAAAACAGAAGCAAATCGTGCGTTTGTCCTATTGATGGTATGATGTTTATGCGATGTTGATGTTGTTGGTTTAGACTGAGTTGACACAATTCAGCAAGGATGCTGAGATGGATAGCACGCTCCAAAATGTGTTGCTGTGTTTGTGCGGAATCGGCGCGGTGTTTCTGCTGGTTTTGGCGTATGTGTGGTATTTCATGTTTGGGAAGTCATTCCGACGCTTGGTGGTGGCGTTGGCGGGCGCGTTTATCAATCGGGATGACCGCATAGACCTCGAAAAGTTGGATGAAGCGACACAAGTGGATATTCGTCCCGAAGAGATGAAAGCAGAATTGGATTGGCAGGCGGATCAGGTCAATTTTGA
>JANQRM010000265.1 GCA_028284565.1 Anaerolineae bacterium
CTCAGATTGACATTCGGGGCATTGCTTAGGGGGTTGTGTGGTGTAATTGCAGTGGTGACAATGGAGTGCTTGTCCATACCGATGGTAGGTCAGAGGTGTATCACAGCGCGGACACAGCGCGACATAGCCACAATCTCGACAAAAGACATAGGTATTCTGTCCCCGACGATTGAGATAGAGCATAGCCTGTTCGCCACGTTCTATCACCGTGTACAAGGCTTCTTGGAGGGACTCACTGAACATACTGCGATTGCCTGCTTTAAGTTCCTCCCGCATGTCGACGACTTCCACAGGCGGGAGGTCAATCGTGAGGGCATCTTCGGTCACAGGTTGATAGCGCGCGGTGACACCTTCTCGCTCAGCTTGCTCGACAATGCGTTGGCGATGCCCCATAATCCGATTCGGCAGATGCAAATAGTGATAGCGTCCCTGTTGGGCTTCATAAAAGGTGACACTATCCGGTGTGGCACTTCCTAATATCAATACGCCTTCATTCAGTTCCATCATCTCATTGGCGACATCCCGCGCATGATAATGAGGTGGGTTAAAGGGTGGAGATTGCTTATAGCTGGTGTCGTGTTCCTCATCCAAGATGACCAAACCGACATCGGGCAGGGGAGTGAACAATGCTGAACGTGTCCCCACGATGACTCCTATATCGCCTTGTCGGGCGCGTTGCCAAGTATCAAAGCGTTCACGTTGGGACAAACTCCCATGCACGACAGCGACTCGCTCTGGGAAGCGTTCTGCGACACGGCGTATCGTCTGCGGAGTCAGGGCAATTTCTGGGACAAGGAAGATGGCTTGTCGTCCTTGTGCGAGAGTCTGCTCAATCGCTTGCAGATAGATTTCCGTCTTGCCACTGCCCGTCACTCCATGAATCAGGAAGGCATGGTCAGCTTGTGAGACGTTCACAGGAGCTAGGACATCCTGTATCTGGTGGATGACTCCTTCTAAATCCTCCATCACCGAATCTTGGCTAAACTGCATGACCTGCAACCCCAATGATTCCAAAAAGGTTTGGCGAAATACGGCTTCGTCCGGCGTATACTGCGGAGTCGCGCTCTCGACTTCAATCACGAGCTTGGCTGTAGAACAATAAAAATCGACGATGAAGCGTTCGATGCTCTGCTGTCGCCGAAATTGCATCCCCAAGACTTGCTTTTTGCGGAGTCGTTGCCATAGATAATTCTCCGCCTCTGTTGGTTGTTCGCGCTCTTGCTTGTCGAGATTCTTGAGGCTGGCATCTGATGACTCCACGCCCTCCCAGAATTCGTGGAGAGTGAGAGATGGATATTTCCACACCCACGCTTCAATCCGCGCCTGAATCTCGCTCCATCCGTCCGCTTGTTCATCCGTCAGCTTGGGTGGCAGGGCTGGCACGAAATCGCGGTCTGCTAAGGAATCCCGATAAACACGCTGGTCATCGACATAGATAAGTTGGGCTTCAATCAGTCGTTCAAATTGTGTGGGTGTTGCCTTAGTCTGTTTGAGTAACTTGCTTTTACTAATCGGCGATGATTGCGCTAAAGTCTGAAGGATGTTCCATTCTGTTTCCCCACGCCGTAAACTCAGCAAGACCTCATCTACCGATTCGGCAGGCAAACTCAAAAAGATCAGGTCTTGTTCACCCTTATTGGTCTCTTCGATAAACACATAACCCGCGTCCACCAATTTTTTCAATATCGAGCGGGTTTTGACCTCTGCCATCTCAAAGGCATTGTTGATTCCAATGGGGTCATCGGGGTTGGTTGCAATCACTTCGAGTAAATCCGCTTGCTTACTACCTACACCCAAGCGTTTCATATGCTTGTTGATGTCGTATGGCGGGACTGTAAGACCAACCACCGTCTCCTGCTTGGCTTTGATTGGTGGTGGGGATAGAGTGGCTTGCAGGGTAAGGATGCCGTCCGCTTCCATGTGCTTGAGGGTTTGTTCTAGTTCGGGGTCTTTGACTTGCTGTTTCAGTTGCTTCAAGCGACGACTTGGATGCTTTTTCAGGCGTTTGAGTATGGCTTTTGCTAAGGCAGTCTGACCTTCCGCTTGGGCATCGACGAGCTGAATCAACTTGTCAGATTTACCTGTCACGCCCGGCGGAAGCATTAACCAGATGCAGGCTCCAATTGGCGCGAGATAGGCTTCACTCATCCACTGAGCCAGTTCAATGTGCATCGGAGTCATAACTGGATTCGGGTCGAGTAATTCGAGGATGGGCTTCGTCTCGGCGATGTCCGTTTCACTATGGAAATCCAATACCACGCCGGGTTGCATGGCAACACCAAATTCTACGCGCACGAGATGCCCAACTTGCACCTGATGGACGAGTTCATCTGGGATGTGATAATGAAAACTTTTGCGAACTGGAACGTTGACCGCAACTTCGGCGTAGGTCATAAGAGCGCTGATGAATTATCCGTTATTGGGTCTTAGTTTACCAGCGAATCGGTATTGAACCAATGTTCTATTTTGGGTGAATAGATAGAAAGATGGTGTACCGCCATCTTGTCAGTTGGGTTACTCGTCGTCATTCATACTGTCGAGTTTGCTTTGCGACTCATCAAAGGCAGTTTGTGCAGTTTGTGCCAAAGCCAAGCCGGGAGAGGCAATATCCGTCAGCGTATTACTCGCGCAACCTTCAGCAAAGCGTGTCCAAGCATCTCGTGCCAGTGCCATCCCAACATTGTAACTGTCGATGGCTTCCACGAGGTCTGTCGGTAGATTCGCACGTTCATCATCCGTAATCGTATAGTCAAGAGGGAGCGTCGGCTGGTCATCTCGACACGCATCCGTCACACCACCTTGAATGATATCGTTCCAATACTGAATGATGACGTTGTTATAACCTCGTATCGGCGCATTCATCTCGTCTAGATTAAACTGAATGACCCGTGCATGTTGAGCAATGACTTCGGGTTCGAGTGTAGGGGTGGGTTGGGGGGTTTCTGTCGGCGCAGGTGTAAGTGTTGGAATGCTTTCACCCGGAATAATTGTCGAGCTATCGAGTAGGGGTTGAATCTTCGTCTGTAAATCGGCTTGAATTGGCGTGAGCAAGTCCCATTCTTGGTTTGCCGTTTCACCCACAATCAATGCACCAGCTTCGCAGGATTGGTCAAAGCGGAAACGCAAATCATCCAAGCTATTGCGCGCATTATTGAGCAAATTAATCGTCTCCACCATCACCGGATAGGCTTCTGCGTCCAACCCAAGAGGTAATTCATACACTGCTGGACGCACAAAGGGTGCATCACAATCATAGGGTGCATCACGGGTGATTAGCTGATACTGACTCAGCAATTGGTTGCTATCATTAATCAAATCGGCATGCATCTGACGCAATTCTGCCAATACAGCCACAGGGTCAGCTGGGGGTATGGGCGTGTTCGTCGGCGGAATAGATGTTTCTGTGGGGGTTGCCGCTGGTTGAGACAAACCCTCCAACGCCCCACTGGAGATGAGGACACCTGCACCCAACAAAATCACAAAACTCACAGTCAACAGACCCATCAAACGGACAAGTGTGCCACGAGCAAAACGGGCGCGTCGTCCGAAGGCTTTCTTATGAATAATGCTATCCAGTAACAAGAGGGCTTGTTCTTCTTTTTCACCACCGTCATCCAGCGCATTAGATAAGGCTTTGAACATGCCAAGCGAGTAAGCGGAGGCTTTACGAACCCCACCGTCTTTGTCGTTCTGGTAGGCTCGGCGCAACGCAGTGATAGCTTTCGGTTCTCCTGCTTCACCCAACCAGAAAGCCGCCTCTTGACGATCGCTGGCGGAAGCTTTTGTGCTAAGTAAAACGCGAATTTTCTTGTCGACCTGCGCCTTAAATTGTTGTTGCTGTTTTAGGCGATCAATATCGACATCGACATCAAAATCATCAGAAAAATCGTCATCCAAATCGAGATCGTCATCAAAGTCAAACGACATGCGTGGTGTCCCTTATCCAAGTGAGTGGTCGCTCTGTGGGTTTGTCCCTAACTATACGGTAAATCGCTCAACTTGCAAAGTCCGTTGGCTATTTAATTGTCTGTAAACTTGTGATGCCATGTTTGGAGGGTGAGGAGCGTCCACAATTGCCCACCGTGGTCGTGTTTGCCTGCTTGATGCTCATCAATCAGCTGACTCACCACACGCATGTCCAACAAGCCCGGTTGCTTGGCAGATTCACTCAACAAAATATCTCGCACAGGCTGAATATCCCGCTTCAACCATGTTCCCATCGGCACACCAAAGCCATGCTTCTGTCGATGGATAATCTCATGAGGCAGATAGCGTTCTGCCACTTGTTTAAGGATGTATTTGGTGGTTCGTCCACGCAATTTTAAGTTAATGGGTATCAAGGAAGCCTGTTCCACAAGATGATGGTCAAGGAAGGGCGCGCGGGCTTCGAGCGATGCCATCATACTGCAACGATCTGCTTTTATCAGCAGGTCGTCTGGCAAATAATTTGTCATATTCACGTATAGTATCGAGGCTAAATTCGCATCCACAATCTGTGAGGTGAAGTGCTCTCCTGCATGGTCAGTCTGCGTAGTTAATTGTGAAATGAAGTCCTCAGAAAATACGCGCACCCAATCGAAATAGGCATTGGCTAATGGTTGTTTCGCCCCTTGTGCAAAGCGACGCGCCCGTTTGATACCGTTGTAATAGCCTGTACCTTCAGGAAACCATCGTAGAATAGTTGCCAACCCACCCCAGAGTGGACGCGGGACTATTCCCAAGCGACGCACCATTTCCAATGCCACAAAGCGTTCATACCCGGCATACAACTCATCCCCGCCATCGCCTGTCAGTGCAACCGTCACCTCTTGTCGGGTGAGTTGACTCACGAGGAATGTCGGAATGGCACTGCTATCCGCGAAGGGTTGGTCATGATGCCAGACCAGTTGGTCAAGCAAATCCAACGCATTCGGTTCGACTGTGAAAGCGATGTGGTCGGTTTCTAATAGGTCCGCGACTTGCTTAGCATATCGAGTCTCATCAAAGCTGTCATCGCCAGCAAAACCGATACTAAAGGTCTTGACCGAAGCGTTACTGAGCTTCTTCATCATCGCCACAATCAAGCTACTATCCAAGCCCCCGCTTAAGAACGCGCCCAATGGCACATCGGCAATCAAACGTAAGCGAACAGCCTCTCGGAGCAAATCATGAACTGATTCAACTGTGGTATCTATGGGCTGGTTTTCCGAAATAGTTGCATCTGTAATGGTCGGCGGTGTCCAATAGCGTCGCTTATGGATTTGCCCCTCGTGTAGAGTCAGCACTTCACCGGGAAGCAGAGCATGGATATGACGAAACGCGGTCAACGGTGCCGGGATATAACCATAACCCAGATACAATGCCAATATCTCAGGATCATCCAACGCCGACTCTTTTAATACCTGTGGATGCGCCAGTATCGCCTTAATCTCACTGCCGAAGACGAAGCAATTATCTTGCTGATAATAATACAGGGGCTTCTGTCCCATGCGGTCGCGCGCCAGCACGAGCTTGTTTTCTCGACTATCCCACAAAGCAATCGCAAACTGCCCGCGTAGATGGTCAAGCATCCCCAAGCCACAATCCGTATACAGATGAGCAATCGTCTCACCGTCGCCATCTGTTCGAAAGCGATAGCCCTTCGCCTGCAATTGTGTTCGCAAATCCTGATAGTTAAA
>JANQRM010000147.1 GCA_028284565.1 Anaerolineae bacterium
GGCTAGAGCAGTCAAGTAGATACGTGAGGCAGTCGGGTGGAAGAAAAATTGCTGACGGTCTGGACACCCATCCGAATTTCGCACATTCGGAGCCGTCGCCACGCCGACTATCCGCATCTCGCCTTCCGTGAATTCCATCTCATCCATATTATCTGCAAAATTACTGGTCGAGGGTTCAAGGATAACTGGGCGAACTTCAATAACGGGTGTTTCACCCACTTGCGCGGTTGCTAACAATATCGAATTAATCGCAGAAACTTCCGCAACGTGCGTTTCGCCTGCTTCAACCGTAGCACGAACCTGCGTCTGCTCGACCTGTAAAGTCTGTTGTAGGCTCACCGCCTCGGTTGCATAAGCGGTCATGTTATAGGACAACGTTGGCAGAGTGTCATTCCCAGCCACTGTTTGACAAGCGGAAGCAGCAACAAGGGCAAAGATCAAAATAACAATTCGCAAAGGCTTATCGTTCCAACTCATAAAGTGTCCTACAATACCATTAGTTATCCACATCAACATTAAAAGGTCTGTATGCGTCTATTTCGCATCCTTTTCATTCTGCTGGCATTATATTTCACATTCATTGGCGGGAGTAGTCGTTATCAAACATCGTTGGCCATCCGTATGCTCCATCACGGTGTAGTCACGCTGATTTGTGTCGGTTGGCTACTGAATCGCATTCGCCACTGTCAAGGACTCCCCCATACTGCTCTCAATAACGCCATTTTTGCCATGATAGGAGTTTGGTTTATCACCGCGTTGACCAGCATTGACCTACGAATGGCTCTTGAACATCTCTGGTTTCCAATTACCCATACGATCTTATTTTTCATCATCATAGATTTACTCCAAAAAGACCATCATCGTCTCATCATGGAATCCGTATTCCTCATGGCAACAATGGTCATCTTTTTGACAGGTTTAGAACTCGCGTCTTGGTATTTCGGCTTAGGAATCATCCCCAACACCATCGTCGGCTGGGCAGAAGTAGGCATGATACCGAATGCTCTACCCCGTGTCTCCATGGTAATGAGCATCAGCACGCTTGTTGCGGGATATGTTGTCCCACTCATCATCCTCGCTTTTGTCTGGGGAATCAGTACCCATCGCAAAGATTACCGCATCGTCCTACTCCCACTTTCTATCTTATTGTTGATTGTTCTGCTCTTAACCTTTTCGCGCGGTGGATTACTCGCTTTTCTTGTCGCATTTGCCATGTGGCTTCTCATTCGCGCCCTACAAAACCCCACCATGACCAACAAAATTCCACAACGATGGCTCGGAGTCGGTGGTGTTAGTTTAACACTTGGTTTGATTGGCTTATTCGTAGCCGTCACCCTGCCATTTGCCGTTGGAGCATCCGATAAAGGGCGTCTCGATTTGTGGCGTAGCGCCATCGAAATCACACGAGATAACCCAATTGTTGGCGTTGGTCCCGGCTTATTTGGTAAAGCTTTCCGCGATTATCGAGATAGTGACATTGCCCGTGACAAACTCGCCTCAGCCCATAATGCACCACTCAATACCGCCAGCGAAACCGGATTACTTGGCATTGCAGTCTCTTTATGGCTTGGCTGGCTCATCATCCGAGAAGGTTATCGCTCATGGCAACAAACCATCTCTAAAAAACAACGCTATCGAATTGAAGGAGTCGCTCTCGCACTCGTCGGACTTAGTGTCCATAGCATGGTCGACGTTTTCACCATCACACCCATCGTCCTAATCTTGCTGATTGGTGTCGCCTTCCTTGTGGAAGGGTATCGCACCGAGTCCAAGCTTCCCACAGCATCACGCATTCCTGCCGTCATCTTACTGGTTATCGTTGTTGCCTATGGCATCACATGGATCCCCATCGACACAGCCCAAAATCACTACCAACAATTCTTCACAGACGATGACCCGGCACTTATCCAAACAGCCCGTCAACTCGACCCCTCCCTATATCTCTACGATTTACATCATGCCTATCATCTTGGGCAATCCGTCAATGAAAATACAATCGATCCTGCGATTCAAGCGTATGAACATGCGCTTGAACTCGAACCCACTTGGGATGTCGGTTGGATCAATCTCGCATCTCTCGCAGAACGACGAGGTAACATTGACGAAGCCCTAGCTTATCTACAAACTGCTTGGCGCATCAACCCACTCACCACCGCCCCGCTTCATTGGGCGCGCCTTGCAGAAGCCCACAACACTGCCTCAGATGACGAAATTCTCTCCGCCTATCGATTATCACTCAAAAACCTATCGCCCATTCGTCTCCCTCTATCATCATTTTGGTGGGATACACCTCTCCGTCAACAAGCCTTACGTGAATTTTATGCGAATCGGTCTATTCAACTCCAATATCGCATCTATCGTGCCCATGACCTAGAAACAGCCGATACTCTCGTGCCAGATAATCCCCAAACCGCCGATGAATGGTGGGTTAAGGGCGAACATGAACTCACCCAGAACAACGAACCTCAATTAGCAGAAGAATATTTCACTCGTGCGATTGAACTGTCGACTTACAATGGCGATTTCTATGCCTCTCGCGCCCGTGCCAGACAATTCGTTAATCTTGAAGTTGCCCTATTAGACCTCGACATAGCCACTGTATTGGGAACACGATTTGAATTCCCCAATGCGACTCGTGCCAACTTGACTGTTGACCCGCAACAAGTATTCAATTATCGCTTTCTTGCTGTTCCACAACGCAATGTTCAACAAGAATTCGCCGCCGTATTTTTCACTCGCCCAGCGATATTTGATGTCTATCCATCTATGCGCTATCCATACCTTGACCGAACAATCCTCAACCCGTGGTATCAAATCGCCGAAACCTTCCTTGCCGAAGGTAAAACAGAAAACGCCATCCGTGTCTATCAAGCTATCTTGGAGCAAGCTCCCTATCAAACCGAAGCCCGCGACCAACTCCGAACTCTGCAATCCAACTCGCGCTAGACTTGTGATGAACGGACAATTCTGTTATGATGACACCAGTATGCCCCTGTAGCTCAGAGGATAGAGCGTTGCCCTCCGGAGGCAAAAGCACAGGTTCGAGTCCTGTCAGGGGTACAGCGAGCCAGCTATTGTGTGCTGGTTTTTTGATTCAAGATCGAAAGTGACCTTCATGAAATCCATCACGATTCAAGACATCCGACTCTACCCTATTGCACTGCCCTACAAATCCCCTTTCAAAACCAGCTTTGGCGAATCAACGCACAAAGTCGCTGTATTAATCGAAGTCATCACCGAATCTGGCATTCGCGGTTGGGGAGAAGCCTCCGTCGAACTCAATCCAGGCTATGGCGCAGAAACAATGCAAACTGCCATGCATATCCTCAAGAACTTCCTTATCCCGTGCCTTGATAACACAACCATCAATCATCCTCTCAAAGCCGACCAACACCTGAAACCGGTGCGGGGAAACCCCAATGCTAGAGCCGGTCTGGAAATTGCCGTATGGGATGCCTTCGCCAAAACCAACAACATGCGCTTGGTCGATTTACTTGCCCTATCTATGCCAGATGGACACGAATCACGCGGTTATGCCAAGGTTGGAGTATCTGTCGGCTTACAAAAAACATTCGACGGTACAATCCAAACTGTACAAAGCTATAGCAATAATGGCTATCAACGAATCAAACTGAAAATCAAACCCGGCGAAGATGTCGAACTCGTCAAAGCCATCCGA
>JANQRM010000010.1 GCA_028284565.1 Anaerolineae bacterium
TCGAAGAAATGGATGAACGCCTCCAACAATTGCATGAGCGCGGTTTAGGGATTGGCGCACAAGCCACCCCCGATAGCGAAGCGCAAGAACGCATTGCCGAAGTCCTGCCCGGTGTTGAGAATACGCTTAGTCCTGCCCAATTACCGCAAAGCGGAGTTGAATCAGCAGTTGGACAACTCCAACTTTCTCCAGAACAAGCGCAACGGGTTGAAAAACTACGGGAGCTGGCTGGTATATCCCTTGCTGGGGAAGGTGAATTACAAGCAACACCTCAAGCACAACGTCGGGCATTACCGAATGTCGGGCGTGGACGCTTGCTGATTTCTCTCTTGCTGATTTTAGCGACGATTCTGCCTTTCGTCGGACAAAATTTGGGGGTAGGTGATTTACCGCCAGCACGTTTTGAAGCGGGTAGTCCTGCTTTGAGAGTCTTTGAGCGAGTTGATAACTTAGACGCAGGTTCGCTGGTTATTGTCGCAGTCGAATATAGTCCGACTGGGGCGAGTGAACTCGATGATTCAACCAATGTGATATTACGCCACATCTTTGCTAAGGGTGCGCGACCCGTGCTGGTGAGTAGCAATGCTGTCGGGTTGCTTCATGCTCGAAATTTGTTGCAAACTATCGTTGCAGATGCCGAGTTAAATGGTCTCTCACTTATTGAAAATGAAGATTATTTTGTTATTCGATATTTAGCTGGAGGCGTGATTGGTTTACGTGAATTCGCTCAATCTGCCGAGCGTATCGTTACCACCGATGTCGAAGGCAAACCCACAAATCTCGCGCTCGATTCTATTTTTGAATTTGAAGCAGTGATTGTAATTGCAGAACGCGCCGATGATTTACGGGCTTGGGTTGAACAAATCCGCCCGAATATCAGTAGTCCTCTGATTGCTGTCACCGGATTTTCTGCACAGCCTCTCGTACAACCCTATTTGGATGTTGATGGCACCAGTGGCGTACAAGGATTGATGGTCGGTTATCGGGATGCCTTTACCTATGGACAGATGCTCAATGATTCGTTGGGGATTGTCCAAGTAACTCCGACACCGATTCCGCCAACAGCGACACCCACTGATGAGCCGACGGCAACCCTTGAGGCAACGGATGTTCCTGTTGTTGATGTGACGGAAGAATCAGCAGTTGATGTCACGGAAGATGTGTCAGCTGATGAGACCGTCCCACCAACCGATACACCGACGGATGTACCAACTGAGACACCTACGCCAACTGACACGCCAACTCCGACGGATACGCCAACGAATACACCCACGCCAACTGCAACTCCTACCAACACGCCGACGAATACACCGACCCCAACCCCTGTGATTGTGACGGTAGCTGTCGTGATTACAGATGGCGCGGTGAACATCCGCAACGGAGATGGCACTAATAGCGGGGTCATCGCTGTGGCACAGCCGGGTGACGCTTTCTTGGTCATTGGTGAAAATGCCGACGCATCATGGTATCAAATCGAACTGCCTGATGGGACCGAAGCATGGATTGCCGCCTTCATTGTGGAATTGGAAGAACGGCTTGAAGAAGAGTTTGAAGCGGAACAAGCCGAGCAAAATGAAGCCTCTCGGCAAATTGATAAGACTGTCATCAAGCGAGAAAGAGAAACTCGCTTCGCCCGTCGTTTGACTATCGTGAATTTTGGTTTATTGCTTCAAGAAGAAACTGTCGAACCGGATGCAATCGCTCAGGCATTTGGTATCCGAGATATTGAACAACAGGAAGACCGCTGGCAAGCGATGACTTTTGGATTATTGATGGCAATTGTCCTGATTGCAGTTGGCAATTTAGTCTATGGATTGCGCGCCTTCGCTCGGTATCGGCGCAAAAATTCATCCTGACGCGGAGAGACACATGGAAGCCTTAATTAGCTTTTTGCTGACCTTAGCCATCTTCAGTTATTTGCTGGGGGATATTCCCCTCGTGCGGTCGATTTACCGCACGGCTGTGTACTTATTTGTTGGGATTGCCGCCGCCTTTACGACGATTGCTACTGTTGAAGGAGTGTTGCTCCCGCTTGGTAGTCAAATCAGCAATGTGGCTGATGGAGTGATTTTTATCACCGCGTTGATTATGGGCTTGCTCTTGTTGCTGAAGCCTGTGCGTCAATTGGCATGGTTGACCAACAGTGTCTTCGCTGTGGTGATTGCGGTTGGTGCGGCAGTGGCATTGGTTGGTACAATCAGTGGCACGTTGCTTCCTCTCACATTTAATACAACAAACAGCGTCAATGACAATTTGGCAGAAGGCATCATCATTTTCATCGGAGTCGCCTCTTCGCTGATTTATTTTCAGTATCAAGCCCGACGCAAGCCTGACGGCACGACAGAACGCGGGCGAATCTCACGAACCGTCGGCACAGTGGGTAAAGGCTTTATTGTGGCGACACTGGGAGCACTCTATGCGACTGCGATTTTGACGAGTTTAACCATTTTTACAGAACGTATCGGCATTTTGACGACATTTGGGGGCTAATACATGGCAGACATCCGCACTGGAGCCATCCTCGCGGCAGATTTTGGCAGTGTGAATACGCGCGTCATGCTCTTCGACCTTGTGGATGGAGAATATCGTTTAGTGGCGCGTGGTGATGGACGAACCACACTTGGTTATCCACTTGATGATGTCAGTGTTGGCTTTGATAGGATTCTACAAACCATTACAGAGAGTACAGGACGACAATTTTATAATCCAGCTGGCGAGCTGATAACGCCAGAAACGCCCAATCGCTCTGGAGTCGATTATTTGCTGACAACTGCTAGTGCTGGGCGACCTGTGCGTGCGGTGCTGATTGGTCTCGTCCCACATATCAGCATTGCGAGTTCGTTACGTGCTGTATCAGGGGCTTATGTCGAACCTGTGGCAACGATTAGCCTTGAAGATGATCGTGATGAAGAAGAACGTCTGAATGCTATTTTGCTGAGTCGTCCCGATTTGATATTTATCGCAGGTGGTACAGAAAAAGGGGCGACAAGTGCGATTATGGAGTTGGTCGATATTGCCGCATTGGCTGTCCGACTGATGCCAGCTCCGCAACGTCCAACGGTGCTGTATGCTGGAAACAGTCAATTGGTAGAACCAGTCCAATCTGCTTTTGGTGAGACGACTACCCTCTTCATCGCGCACAATGTCCGTCCATCTATGGAGGATGAACAGACAGAAGCGGCACAAATCGAACTGGGTAAAGCCTATGATTCGGCGAAAGAGAAGCGTGGAGAAGCCTATGCGCGTATTGCGAACATGAGTTCGTCTGGAGTGCTACCTACCGCGCAGAGTTATGGCGTGGTCACTGAATATCTGGCACAGCTTCATGAATGCAATGTCCTGTCTGTTGATGTCGGCAGTGCGGTCAGTATTTTGGCAAGTCACGTCAACGGATTCGATGATATCAGCATTCGCACGGACTTGGGTATGGGACACAGCGCACATACCCTGCTCGATACAGTTTCTGCAGAGGTGATTGCAGATTATCTCCCCTTTTATGTCCGACCTGCAGAAATCGACAATTATGCGCTGAACAAAGGTTTACGTCCGGCAACCGTTCCGATGAGTCGGCGGGATTTGTATCTGGAACAAGCGTTTTTGCGGGCGAGTATCCGCCACTTACTTGGTGAGGCGCGAACACGTTGGGTTGACCATGACTCTTATGATTTAATGCCTCCTGTGGGATTAATCTTGGCTTCTGGCGCACCCCTTGCGAATACGGGTGTGCCGGGCTTGACGACTTTGTTGCTCCTTGATGCATTGCAACCCACCGGCATTGTCGATATTAAAGCGGACTCCTACGGTCTGCTTCCAGCATTAGGCGCGATGGCACTCTTCAATCCTACAGCTGTCGTGCAAATTTTAGATGGTGACCCGCTTGAACATCTTGGTACAGTGATTAATGTGTCCGGTAATCCGAAGTTTGATACGACAGCCTTAAAGCTCAAAATTAAGACAGAAGATGGCGAACAATTTGAACATGAGGTCAAAGGTGGACATCTTTGGATGCTTCCCTTACCTGATGACCATTCGCTTGAAGTCGAGATTAGAGCAGGGCGTGGCTTGTCTATTGGCAGTAAGAACAAAATCAAGCAGACGTTTCGGGGTGGAACCGCTGGTTTAATCTTTGACGCGCGCGGGCGCAAACTCGATTATGGGTCAACGCCAGAGGTACGCGCTGAACACATGCCGATGTGGTTGGCAGAAATTACTGGCACTGAACCAGAAGCTATCCCTGCAGAATGGCTCGAAAAACTTGACGATATTGTGATGGAGATGCCAGAAGACGTTTCATCAGAAGATGATAAGCCAAAAGATCAGCAAGCGATATTAGATGAACGCATCTCTACAATGGAAACAGCCGCCGTTAGTATCGCAGGGGATGATGACTTCTTAGCGGATGTTGATGATGACGAAGACCCCTTTAGCGATATGGGCGCACTACGCGATATTTTGAATGATTAACTAACTCAAGCGAAACCATTATGTATTATCCAGACCAACGCTTTGTCTCCAAACTGACCACGATTCATCGGGAAGCCTTACTGCCAGAAGAAGCCATCGGCAATGTCCGATCTCATGAAGGTGCAAGGGTCGATATTCGGGATGTGGTGGCACATGGTGCAATCTCCGCCCGTCATGTCATTATCCCCGCCGCCAAACAATTGGGCTTACGTAACAAAGATAATCTCGAAAATTTGCTCCTCGTCAAAATCGGTGCAACAGTTGATGCCCAGACTCCAATCGCGGGTAAGAACGCCAAACGTGGACGACGGGTATTCGCCCCTGTGCGTGGTGTGGTGACCGCAGTGGATAAGGGACGCATCATCATGCAGGAATATCCCGAACTC
>JANQRM010000324.1 GCA_028284565.1 Anaerolineae bacterium
ACTTTAACCGCGGAGAAAACCAGCCCATAAACGATAACGATGTTGACAAATACTTTCGCCAATGGATGCTGAGAAACAAGCGCAACATCCAGCAATCCACCGACAAGCCTCAGCAGTCCATCAAGAAAATATCCAACAATGAAAAAGACCAGTGCCATCCATATCATAACACTTTGGGTATTGGCTTCATCTGAAGTAAATGGGAGCAATCTAAGTCCAAACGGCGAATCCATTCCCAAAATCGCTAAGGCACTAAATAAAAGTCCAAAAATCACCCCTTCACGAAAACCACGACTCCTGCGAATTGAAAATATAGGAAGACGTGTAGGTGGACTCGCGGGAGTATCAAAAATATTTTCTAGCGACGAGAACTTCTCATAATCTCGCCACTGATAGAAAAATGAGGAAAAGCCAATCAGTAGGCAGGCAATTATCCACAAAACACCATTCGCAAAGTGAAGTTGACTGACTTGCAATTGCCAAATGAGAAGGACAATAGCCAAAAGAAACAGGGCAGGTGTAACCACCTTCTGTAAAGCAATGAACTTGGCTTTCATCTTTTATCTACCTCCTCATTCACGATCATATTATAGATTAGAGAAAATGATGTAGCTTCCTTTGTGTCCTCTGTGTCTTGGCGGTTTATTTTTGGAATCCGTAAAGATTCCTATCAACATCGCATCAGAACTTTATGAACAGTCAATGAAATCGCCACGATTCCTTGTGTGTCGTGTACAATTGAGCTATAACCTCGACAATAATCCACGCAAAGGAGACCCCTGTATGGTCAGCAATCCACCTGTTGATGTCCAAGCTTATGGACAAAGCATCTGGCTCGACTACATCCATCGCCAAGCCCTCCAAGATGGCACGCTGGAAAAGCGTATCAAACATGACGGAGTTTTGGGCGTGACCTCCAACCCCTCCATCTTCCAAAAAGCCATTGGCGATTCCGATACCTATGATGAGACAATAGTTAATCTGCTTGAACTCGAACCCGAAGATATTTATGAACGCCTCGCGATAAAAGATATTCAAACCGCTACCGATTTATTCCGTCCTGTCTATGACCGCACCAACGGCATAGATGGCTATGTCAGTCTCGAAGTCTCGCCCTATATCGCGCGCAATACCGACGAAACTATCGCCGAAGCCAAACGCCTCTTTGAAACCGTTGATCGCCCCAACGTGATGATTAAAATCCCGGCGACTCCGGCTGGATTGCCCGCCATTGAACAAAGCATTGCCGACGGAATCAATGTCAACATCACCCTCATCTTCTCCGTCCAAAATTACATCCAAGTCACCGAAGCCTTCATCAAGGGATTAGAAACACGGCTGGAGAAAGGCGAAAGTGTCGAAAAAATCGCCTCTGTTGCTAGCTTCTTCCTCAGTCGGATTGATGTCTTGGTCGATCAAATTTTAGAAAACAACATGCGCGCCGCCCAAGTTCAGGGGGATACCGCCCGTATCGCCGCCAATCGTAAATTATTGGGACAAGCCGCCGTCGCCAACGCCAAACTTGCCTATCGCAAATATCAAGAGATATTTGAAGGCGATCGCTTTGAGGCATTACGAGAAGCTGGCGCACAAGTCCAACGCCCCCTATGGGCATCCACCAGCACCAAGAACCCAGCCTATTCCGACACACTCTATATAGACACACTCATCGGCAAGAACACCGTCAACACCCTCCCACCCAAGACACTCGACTTATTCAAAGATCATGGCAAGGTCGATAATGCCCTCACTCGTGATTTAGAGGATTTCCTCCCGCCCAATGAAGTCACAGACCGTCTGGCAGAAGTCGGTATAGATATGGAACAAGTCACCAAACGGTTGCAAGATGATGGCGTGGATGCCTTTGCTGAATCCTTCGACAAACTCATCGGTCAGGTTGCCGCCAAACGCACTATGCTCCGCACAGGCATTGCCGAGCGTCAAAAAATCGCTTTGGGGATTTATGCCGACTCTGTGCAGGAAGCCATTAAACAGCATGATGCCAACTTCACCAATGAGCGCATCTGGAATAAAGATGGAAGCATCTGGAAAACTCACGCACCAACCATCCAGAAAATCGTCAATCGCTTAGGTTGGTTAGACACACGCGAAACCATTGACCGTGACCGCCTACAAGCATTACAAGATGACATCAAAGGCTCCGATTTCACGCACGTTGTTGTCTTGGGAATGGGCGGAAGTAGCCTCGCACCCGATGTCTTCAGTCAAACCTTCGGAAAGCAAGGCGGATTTCCCGAATTATTGGTACTCGATAGCACCGACCCCTCACGCATTCGCCAAATCGAAGAGGCGATCAATCTTGATAAGACCATCTTCATCGTTTCCAGCAAATCGGGTGGGACAATCGAAACCCTATCGTTTTATAAATACTTTTATCAACAGACAGGTGAAAAAGGCGACCAATTCATCGCCATCACCGACGAAGGCAGTCAACTCCAAGCCCTCGCCGAAGAGAAAAATTTCCGTGTTGTGTTCATTAACCCCTCCGACATTGGCGGACGCTATAGCGCGCTGAGTTACTTCGGCATGGTTCCTGCCGCAATGATGGGACTCAATTTAGACCACCTCTGGCAACATGCCGATAACATGATGGAGGCTTGCGCCGAGTCGATACCCGGAAACAATCATCCCGCCTTGATACTCGGCACAGTCATGGGTGCGATTGCCAAGCAAGGGCGCGATAAAGTCAGTATCTACGCCAGCCAATCCATTCGTACCTTTGGCGATTGGGTGGAGCAATTGATTGCGGAAAGTATCGGCAAGGAAGGCAGAGGTATTGTCCCTGTTGTGGGTGCGACCATTGGCATGCCCCATGATTATGTGACAGACCGCTTCTTTGTCTACTTGCGTGTGGATGAGGATGCCGATGTTGAGGAAATGGATGCTGGAATGAAAGCCCTCCGTGAAGCTGGGCATCCCTGTGCGACTCTACACCTGCCTGATTCTCACGCGATTGCCGGCGAGTTCTTCCGTTGGGAATATACCACCGCCATCGCTGGTGAAATGTTGAAGGTGAACCCCTTCGACGAACCCAATGTCACCGAAGCCAAGCAAGCCACCAGCAACCTCCTCAATCATTATGAGGAACATGGCAGTCTACCGAGCAATGAACCTGTCTTAGAGGACAACGGACTCCAACTATACACGGACGAAACGACGGTTGCGCCCCTACGCGAACTCTGCAATGCTCACGGCTACGACAGCAACAGTTTGATGCAAGTCGTTGCGGCACAAATCGCTGGCACCCACGCTGGAGACTATTTCGCCATCCTTGCGTATCTGATATTGACCGACGAACAAAACGAACTCCTCCGCAAAATTCAACGTCGCCTACGCCATGTCACCAAACGCGCTGTCACGGTTGGCTTTGGACCCCGTTATCTACACAGTACGGGACAACTTCATAAAGGGGGCGATGACAACGGCATCTTCTTCCAGTTAACCGCCAATGTCAGTGACGACTTCGACATTCCCAATGCCAATTATAGCTTTGGCACACTCTACCAAGCCCAATTCGGTGGCGACCTCCAAGCCCTTTATGGACATAACCGCCGTGCCATTCGCTTGCATTTTGGGGATGATATTCAGGCTGGCTTAGAGACCTTAATGAACGCCATCGAATTCGTCGAACAACGCCGAATGTAAAACTACACGCTTATCAATTAAAAATCCCTCTCCATTGGAGAGGGATTTAGGGTGAGGTTAAATCGCCGATTTACACCCACAACACGCACAGGCTTCTTGTTGCTCCGTCGGCGGGATATAACCTCCCGTCCCCACCGTCAGTCCCACAGGTTGCGCCAGCATCTCCAGCATCTCCACGATAAACACACCCGGACACACCGTCGTCGAATTAAACGCGACATGCGAAGCAAGATGCGTCGGTTGCACACGCTCATTCAGCCATGCAATCAGAGCATTCGCCGAGACGAGTTGCGCCTCTGTCAGGCGGTCAACCATGTAATTGCCTAGGAAACAGATTCCCAGACTGCCTGTGTTATATCCTGCCACATGCGCGCCCCGCACATGCATATCACGCCCCTCATAAATGACACCACTCTTGCCAATCAGGAAGTGATACGCCACATCTGCCCAATTCCGTTCTTCGCGTTGGAAACGTTGCACTTCCAGCATCGTACTCAAGTCATCTGCTTCATAAAAACCCGAATGGTGAATCACCAGTGTCTGATAATTAGTTGCCAATTCACCTTCATACACCCGCCACCCATTCACATTCTCATCAGGGTCGTAGAAACCCTTCTCGTTACGCGCCTCATGATTAATCGGGAGCGCACCCCATTCCGCACGAGACACCATCGCGGGTTTCGGAACAGCAGGCGTGGATGTCGCTGAAGGCGTATTCGTAATCGTGATAACTTGCGGTTCTTGGGGACGTGTCGCCAACCACAGCGCACCAGCCGTCCCACCAAACAAACAAGCAATCGCCGTGCTAACGCCAGCCATGCCAAAGCCTGTTAAAAATTGTCGCCGAGAGGGTTGAGATGTGTGTCGTCTAGTCATACGGTCATTATACGACAGGTATATTACATCGGTCTATGAATACTCGCCACCACCTCTGCCGCCGCACTCCACATGAACCACGTCGGGAAGCCACGAGTCAATTTCGGCACGCCATCCAATCTCACTTTCTGCGTACCGAGCGCATCTTCATAAGCAATGCGTCCCAACCACACTTCAAAGAAGGCGCGTAAATCAGCCGTCACCAAAACATTAACATCAAAGCCCGGATGTGTAACACAAATATCCACCTTGTCCGGCTTCAGCACCAGCCAATAATCATCCGTCTTAGGATTATAAAAATCAAATTGGATAACAACTTGCTCATCAGGCAACTGCTCATGATGCACCCGATCATGCATCCACCACAACAGCAACAGGGGATCAAGTTGTTCAATTCGCGGTTCACCAAACGACCATTTCGTTCCCCAAAACAAAAACGCCGAGATAATGTCCTGCAAATCCTTCCCCGCCTCCGTCAGATAATAGGCAGTCGATTGACGTGCAACATCCGTCTGTACCTTCTCCACAATGCCCACATCTTGCAGGTGTTGCAACCGCTTCGACAACAACCCGCGCGACAAACCCGGCAAACCCCGATGCAGGTCATTGAAGTGCTTCGTTCCTGTCAGCATGTCCCGAATGATTAATAACGTCCACCGATCTCCCAGCAACTCTAACGCCTGTGCAATTGGACAATATTGACCATAAGTTGCCATGAAGTGTCCTCCTTACCAACCAGTTCATTTCCTGAACTATGATCCGCAAACGAGTATAGCATACCATGTCCACAGACGATTAAACCAAAGGAGACTAACAATGAGTGATCGCGGTCAAGTCATCACAAGTGCCGCCCAAGTCTACGAAGAGTTCTTTGTGCCTGCCTTATTCCAAGAATGGAGTCCCAGAGTCGTGCAAAAAGCGGGCATACAAGCCGGTGATACGGTCTTGGATGTCGCCTGTGGCACGGGCATCCTTGCGCGGACAGTTGCTCAGCACGTCGGCGAAACCGGGTCGGTGATTGGCTTGGATGTCAATGAAGGCATGTTATCCGTCGCCCGACAAAAAGCCCCACACATCGACTGGCAACAGGGTGTTGCCGAGGATTTACCCTTCGAGGACAATCACTTTGATGCTGTCGCCTGTCAATTTGCCCTAATGTTCTTTGAGAACCGTGTGAAAGCCATCCAAGAGATGATGCGCGTGTTGCGACCCAATAAAAGACTTGTGATTGCTGTCTGGGGTTCATTGGACGATACGCCGGGTTATAACGCGATGGTCAACTTACTCTTGCGCCTCTTTGGAGAACCCGCCGCCAATGCTCTCCGCGCCCCCTTCAATCTCGGCGATACAGATACCTTACGCACTTTGTTCCACGATGCAGGCATCGACAACATCCAGATTGACACCATCAACGGTACGGCACAGTTCCCCTCCCTCGAATCATGGGTCTACACTGACATCAAAGGCTGGACACTCGCCGACATGATTGACGATGCACAATATGAGCAATTACAGTCCGAAGCCAAAACCGCCTTATCGCAGTTTGTCATGGATGATGGTTCCGTACGCTTCACCTCACCCGCCCACCTCGTTTCCGTCACCAAATCCTAGCCACACCAGAGAGCATATTTTCACTCACGAGAATATGCTCTATCATGTCATCTGGTTGGTATCCTAAAAGTAAGTGATGACGTGATTACCCTCATTGCAACCGTACTCAACGAAGGCGACAATCTGCATCAAGTCATGCACTCCATTCGCGCGCAAACCCGCCAACCGGACGAAGTCGTCATCGTTGATGGAGGCAGTACCGATAACACCATTGAGATTCTGCAAAGCTATAGCAATGAACTCCCCCTCAAAGTCATCATCGAAAAAGGTTGCAACATCAGCGAGGGGCGCAACCGCGCAATAGCAGAGGCAACAGGCGGCATCATTGCCGTCACCGATGCCGGAGTCCGACTGACCGACAGATGGCTCGAACACATCACACAACCCTTGCTCAACGATGTGTCCGTCCAAGTCGTGGCAGGCTTCTTCCGTGTCGACCCGCAAACCGTCTTTGAAGTCGCAATGGGCGCAACCGTCCTTCCCCTCGAAGATGAAATCAACCCCAAAACCTTCCTACCCAGCAGTCGGAGCATTGCCTTTCGCAAATCCGCATCCGATGCAATTGGGGGCTATCCCGAATGGCTCGATTATTGCGAAGACCTCATCTTCGACATTCGCCTCCAAGCCACCACATCACCCTTCGTCTTTGTACCCGACGCACTCGTCTACTTCCGACCCAGACCCAACTTGCGGGCTTTCTTCAAACAATACTATCTCTATGCAAGGGGCGATGGCAAAGCCAACCTCTGGCTCAAACGGCACATCATCCGCTATGCAACTTACTTCATTGCGCTTCCCTTCATCTTCCTCTTGGGAAGGCTGATTCACCCGCTATTCTGGGGACTCTACCTCGTCGGTGGCGCAATCTATCTCTATCAACCTTACCGTCGCCTGTCGATTGTGATGCAACAATCCCCCACTCAATCGCCTGTCGCATGGATTCAAGCCATCTTACTAATTCCCATCATTCGCGTGGTCGGCGACATCGCCAAGATGCTCGGTTATCCTGTCGGCTGGCATTGGCGACGAGAACACCATTCCCCTCAATGGAAAATCCACACAAACTAGTTTGGCATGACGAATTGTTCAGATATAATAAGCATCTACTTTCCCAACTTTAGGCATCACAATGACGCACACTGATCCAATATCCCTCTTGCAAACATCAACTGAATCGCCCAAGTCAATCGATGGGATATTGGAGATTTACCAAGAACAACGCGCATCCGCATTCATGGCAGGCGCACGCTCCATATTGATTGACTCACCAGAGACAGATGCACTCGCAACCACCTTTGGGCGCATGACGGCGCGGGCAATGAAAGCCTTGGGCGTACATGAAAAACTCCTCAATTACATCCGCTTCCGTCCCTATGGCATCATGGAGATGGCTCGACGCTTGGTGAGGGGCAAGTATAAGCCACGCTTGCTCGATCCCTTTCATGGTTACGCACCGCATTGGATTTGGCTCGCCCGCGAGGACCCCAATTATCAGGTCATTGCGATGGACATGCCCGAAGTGGTACGGGATGTCCGAATGCGCTTGTGCACGATTCCCGGCTTTCGCACCCCCCTCAATCTGCATTGGATTGATGCCAATCTGAAAGAAATACCGCTGGAAGAATGCCTTGGGGGAAAGAAGGTGGATATGATTGAATCCATTGGGTCGTATATCCCGCATAATGAATATCGGACACTCCTCCAATACCTCATGAAACAGGTGAGTCCCGGAGGTGCGATTTTAGGAGTCTTGCCTTATGAACCCGCCGTTGAAGAAGCCCGCCAGCTCAACAGCGTCATCACCAGCATGTTTATCAACCAAGTCAGCAAAGTCCCCGGACTCATCAGTTCAAAAGATCAAGCCATTGCCTTTTATGAATCCGTTGGCTTAACAGGTGTGCAAGCCATCACCATGTCCGAACTAGCCGAAGAAATGGGACACGACCTCCCAATCAGCCTCGAACTCTGGGTCACTGGGCGCGTGAAAGAAGACGCTTAATCCGCAAGTTTCGTATACGATAGCGTATTGTCTGCTATAATAGGGATGTGTCGGTCAATCATGATATGAGTGTGTCATGACCCAAAATACAAAACCTACGAATGCCAAATTCCCCACGCTCCAACAAAAGTCGGTTCGCCAATTGCTCGGCTACTATCATGAGCAACGGGCTTCCGCATTCATGGCAGGCGCGCGCGCCATTTTGATAAAGAAACCTGTCACCAAAGCACTTGCCACGACTTATGGACGTATGTTAGCACGCACCTTGGGCTATCTTGGTGTCGATGAACGAGTGATGAATTATGTCCGCTTTCGTCCCTATGGCATGATGGAACGTGTCCGACGAGCGGTCAAAGGCATCGACAATCCCGTCCTGATTGACCCCTTTCATGGCTATGCACCGCATTGGGTCTGGCTCGCACAAGAGATGCCTCAGCTCAAGGTCATCGCCTTCGATTTGCCCGACATCATCCAAGACATACAGAAACGACTCAACGGCATCAAACACTTCACTATGCCACCTAATATCCATTGGATAGGCACAAATCTCGGTGAACATCCCATCCACGAACATCTCCATGGCGAAAAAGCCGATGCCATCGTGGCAGTTGGTTCTTATATCCCCTATTCCGACTATCGCATTCTGCTCGATTATCTCAAAACACAGGTCAAGCCCGGCGGTGCGATTTTGGGCGTATTCCCATGGGAGCCAGCCGTACACGAACTCAGCGCACTCAACAACAATATGACTCGTATCTTCGCTAAGCAAGTCGGCAAATTACCCGGACTCGTCCGCACCAAAGAGCAAGCCATCCACTTCTTCAAGGAACAAGGCTTACACGATGTCACCGCCAGCACCATCACCGAACTCGCCACAGAGATGAACCATCCCCCACCCATCAGCCTCGAACTCTGGGTCACTGGGCGCGTCTAGTAAGAACACAACTAAGAATTATATGTGTAGGGACAGGTTTCTACCTGTCCGCGAATAATACCCTCAAACTACAACAAATACCTCGGCGCATCCAAATCCACCTGATACTATATCAAAATCGTATCCACCGCCGCTTGCTTTTAGTTGAACATCCGCATCTCCATAGGCTGTTTTTGTGGTAAATTCAACGTGAATCAGAGATAGGGTCTTGTTCGACTCATTCATTTGTTTAGTGTACGATCGCTAAGCCAAATTCATGTTGAGATGGATAACGTGCGTAGGATAGTTCGTCGCGCATTCATCGTATTTGTAATGAATAGACTAAAACCAGGAGCATAACATGAGCGCAATCACAGGCAAAGTTGCCCTTGTTACAGGTGGCGGACGGGGTATCGGGCGTGCCATCGCGCACGAATTAGCAAAACTCGGTGCAAAAGTGGCAGTTCTCGCACGCAGTAGCGACGAAATCAACACGGTAGCGCATGAACTGCGCGAATTGGGCGCGGAAGCCCTTGCCGTATCCGTCGATGTGACAGACCTAGAAGCAGTGAATAAGGCAGTGGCGACGATTGCTGACGAACTCGGTGTAATTGAAATCC
>JANQRM010000327.1 GCA_028284565.1 Anaerolineae bacterium
ATTTATTGGAAGTAGACGGGCAAGGCGAAATCCGTAATATTGAACTGAAGCTGGTGTGTCGTCCGGGTGAGGTGTTTATTGAAGGTAGCTCTGTGATTGCGACCATCACCCAAAATGAAATTAAAGCTCCACCCTACCCCAAAGGTGTGCCGGAACCACCGACTGAACCTACTACCCGCTACAGCATTTATATGGGGATGAAGCATTGGGAACCTGTCGTCGAAGCACTGGGGAAAGACCCGCGTGATTGGATGGTGGTTGAGGGGACTTGTGCATTTGACCCCTCGACGAATACCATTGCCGTGTTTGCAAATACCGTCACAACGAAGCATCTGGAAAAAGCCAAGCGCAATCGAGAGCAAGCCAAGCAAGTGGAAAAACGCCAGAGCAAAGGACGACGGGATCATCGTCAAGATAAAGGACGTAAACCGCGTGAACCGCGTCCAGCTCCCCCGCCCCGTCCGAGTGCGCCGCCGGAAGTTCCAACTGCGCAAAACGACGAAGAGAAACTCGTTCAACTCCGTAATGCCGCGAGTACGCTCCAGCAGAAAATCGACGCGATGGAAGCAGAGGGACGTACCTCTGGTATTGAGATGACACGCCGTCTCCTCGAAAATACGGAGAAGCAAATCGCCATGCTAGAGCAAAAAGTCAAGACGAGTTAAGTGCCACGCAACTATCGTAGCACTTCTTTTGGTTTTATGACGCAATTGTAATGACAACATCTCCGCGTTTACGTCCGGTATCGACATAGCTGTGTGCATCAGCAATGCGGTCAAAAGGATACATGCGGTCAATCACAGGTTTGATAATACCCTTTTCCGCCAATTCTTTGAGGAAGATAAAATCCTCGCGGGTTTGGTTCAACCCTGCAAAGCCCACAATCGCCTTTTTGCGGCGAAACTTTGATAGCAAGAGATGGGGCATAATTCCCAAAGTCATTTCAATAGTCAAGTATCGTCCGTTTCGCTTCAGCGCACCCTGACTCTTCGGGAAGGAACTCTTCCCCACTGTGTCAAAAATCACATCATAGGTATTGTGGTTGTGAGTAAAGTCCGCTTTTGTGTAGTCAATCACTTCGTCTGCGCCAAGTGATTTCACCAGTTCGATATTTTTGGTGCTACACACCCCAGTCACGTGTGTGCCATAGTATTTGGCAAGTTGAACCGCAAACGTCCCTATCCCCCCTGACGCTCCATTAATCAGGATTTTCTGTCCCGGCTGTGCTTGTGCCAGTTCTTTAAGGAAGTATAAAGGGGTTAATGCACCGGGAATGCTGACAGCTTCCTTAAAGGTCATGCCATCGGGTATCTGTATGATGATGCCCTCTTCTGCTGTGCATAAGTATTCTGCATGAGTTCCCAAGCTACTGGTATTCCCAAAGACATGATCACCTTTTTTGTAGAGAGTCACATCTTTGCCCACCGCTGCTACCGTGCCTGCGAATCCCCCTCCAAGAATGTGTTGGCGAGGTCGGCGAAGACCAAAGAATAATCGTGCAGAGAAATTGCTTCCACTACGCACAATCGCATCCACTGCAGATACTGTCGTCGAATGGATTCGCACGAGAATTTCATTGTCATTTGGTGTGGGCTTGACAACCCGTTTGAGTTGGAGAACATCCTCTGGTAACCCATATTCGGTAAAGACTGCCGCTTTCATTTGAGACTGCATGATCTTGCTCCTTATGAATGAGATACAAGGAGCATATGAGAAAGCGGGTGTTATTGGGTAGACACTTAAGTGTTGATTGAGGTGTTGATTTTGTCGCTAAAGCAAGCCTAACTCTTGGGCGCGGGCTACGGCTTCTGTTCGGCGTTGCACTCCAAGTTTGGCATAGATTCGACGATTATGCCCTTTGATGGTGTCTAGGGCAAGGAAGAGACGTTCCCCAATGTCGCGGTTGGAAAGTCCTATTGCAATGAGTCGAAGGACTTCGAGTTCACGTTCAGTCAATGGCTCGATGAGAGATTGATTGTCTGGCGAAAAAGTTTGACTCTTTTGCTGTTCGGCGCGTATCTGTGCAATGTCCGACAGGCGGGATGTGAAATTGTGTTGTCGGGCGAATTGCTCGGCTTGTTCTAGGCTGGTATTGGCTCCCTGAATATCACCAAGTGCAAACTGGATACGAGCTAGCGTATTCCCGCCGGACACCGCAACATCCACGGTTACCATCTGCTGGGCTAATTGAAAACCCTGTTTGGCATGGTCGAAGGCAAGGTCTAAGTCGTTCCATTCAGCGTGAATTTGGGCGAGACCGATATGTGCCAAACTGACTGATGGGATTGCAAATTCACCCACGATTTGTAACACACTCTGATAAGTTTCATACGCCAAATGCAGTTGATTTTCGGCTTGTTGGATACTGCCCAAGCCAAGTTTCGCCGCGATGGTCGCCATGATATTCCCTGATGCTTCACTTAAGGGAATGACTTCGGAATATATTTTGCGTGCCGAAGCAAGGTCGCCCTTTTCCTGATATGCGTAACCAAGTGTCCACATGAAGTTCAAGCGAATGGACTGGTGTTCGGGTGGCAAATATTCCAATGCGCGCTCAGATTGCTTGATGATGGTGTCGATTTGATTTTGTGGGATCGCCAACATCGCGCGAATAACGGCAATGTGTCCAAAGAGAGGATAAGTTGTATCGTCGAGTTCAACTGTTTGCAGAAGGGATTCAGCCAGCTGTAGTTTTTCTTCAATTGTCTCAACTTTGATAGCTGAGAATGTCAATGCAAAGGCATAAGTCACGAGTAAGGACGGTCTGGACTCGACTATGTGTTTTGGGATTGGGGTGAGCCAATTTAGTATCGGCTTGACTGCGCCCCGCAATACCAACGGCATCCCTTCCCCTTCTAAGAGATGCTCGACCCGCTCTATATCATTGGAATGTGTTGCATGGTGAAAGGCTTCTAATTCATAATCATTTGCCTCATACCATACACTTGCGCGACGGTGTAATTCCGCAATGTCATTATCATCTATTTGATTGAGTCGTTGGCGGAGTAAGTCTGCAAAGAGGTGGTGATAACGATACCATTGCCGTTCATTATCCAAGGGGATGAGGAAGAGGTTGGCTTGCTCAATTGCGGATAGCATGTCTCGACTCGATATTGACAAGTCAGGCAGAAGTGAGTCGCACAAGGGGGCGCAAAGTTGATTTAAGACGGACGTGTAGCGTAAGAAATCTTGGATGGGTGTGGGTTGTTGCTTCAGCACCTCTTCAACCAGATAATCCGCGACAAAGTGATGACTTCCTGTAAACGATTGGATGAAGCCTTGAGCATCCTCATATCCACGCATAGAAATGGCAGCGAGTTGTAATCCCGCAATCCAACCTTCCGTCCGTTCTTCTAATGCTTCTACATCATAGGTAGATAGGTCTAATCCCATCACTTGATTCAGAAAGTATGACGCTTCATCAACAGTGAAACGTAAGTCGCCTAGACGTAATTCGGTGAGTTGTCCTCTCGCACGTAAGCGGGCTAAAGGAAGTAGCGGGTCTTCACGCGTGATGACGACCAAATGTATCTTGGGTGGTAAATGATCGATGAGGAATAATAGTGCGTTATCAATCGCTTCCGATTCAATCACATGATAATCATCGAGAACGAGCAGAATGTCTTCCGTCAGTGCAGTAAGTTCATTGATGAGGCTGGTGAGCAGAGATTCTGTAGATGGCGGTTGGGGAGATTGAAGAACACCTACCATCCCCTCACCTACTTTCGGCATAATCGTTTGCAAAGCAGAAATCACATAGGTTAGGAAGCGCGAGAAGTCGCTGTCGCCATCATCAAGGGATAGCCAAGCTACAGGGCGTTTTATATCAGCAAGCCAGTCGCTGACGAGTGTGGTTTTGCCAAAGCCTGCCGACGCGGAGACGAGAGTCAGCTTACAGTGAAGTCCTGAATTGAGTTGTTTAATCAGGCGTGGACGAGCAACAACTTTTGGGGGTGATGGGGGGCGGTAGAGCTTGGTGGTTAAGATTGGCGCGGACATTCATCCATTTTACAAATGACAACCTCTCCTTGCCAACAATCATCCTAATCATGACTGTGTGTCTCATTTCATGTTACTATCTCCATCAATCGTTGTCATTGTTTGAGGTAACTTTATGAATGCCGATACGGTCTTACGTCAGGAACTCGTTAATCTCTTGACTCAGCGACAAGCGCATATGCTGTTTGAAGATGCAGTGAAAGATTTTCCTGAACATGCGATGAATCTAAAACCCAAGGACTTGAGTTACAGTTTTTGGCACTTGTTAGAGCATATTCGGATTTGCCAGTATGATATTTTGGATTACATCGTGAATCCTGATTATGTGGCTCCCGAATTTCCGGCGGGTTATTGGCTTCCAGAAGACCGAACTTGTACCAGTGATGAATGGAATCAGTCGATTCAACAATTTTATGATGATCGACAAGGCTTAGTCGATATCGTCAACAATCCTGAAATGGATTTACACGAGCAAATTCCCCACGCTCAAGCTGGGCATACTATCGTCCGTGAAATTATCATTGTTGGGCAACACAATGCCTACCATATCGGTGAGTTCGGCATTTTGCGTCAGGTCCACAATCTCTGGGGATAATCGTATAGAGTCAATCTATTAAATTTGGGAGTCGAAAGAAATTACATTTCAACCATCATAATTAGGATACAAAATCATGGGTTTATTTGATGCAATTAAATTGATGATCGAGCAGTTTTTGAATCCTACCCATTTGCTTTCTGGTCTTTTTAGTTACGAGGTAATGGAGCCAGTTCTTTGGTTAATGGTAATTGGTATTTTTGTAATTGGATATTCCCAAAACCCTAAAAAGCCTGAGGATGATGGATTGGTAGTGGCTTTTGCCTTAATGGTACTTATTTCATCACGGGCAATTGCGCCAGTTGCAATAATCATAGTAATCCTATTACTGAAGATATGCTTTGCTATCAGCGCATTGCTTCTTGGGCGGATGATCTTAACAAGACCAAAAGTATTTGCTACCGCACTGCTGATATTCTTACCTATCAGCTTTGTCTTAACATGGCAACATGAGCTGTTATTCGCAACAGGATTAGTGCTGGTTTTATTAAGCGCACTATCATTTGCATTATGGGTAAACCGTGGTGGTAATTATGATGATGAGACAAGATTGCTTATTGCCATAGTTTTCTTTGGATTTATTTTTATCGGAAGCGTAATACAGGTTGATGGCGTAGTAATTCGATTAGTGGAGTACAGGAAACTTGGATCTTCGCATGATTTGTTCGGTGTGGCAATCGTAACTGCACAGTTAATACAAGCATTTGGCTCGTTCGCATTTCCGGTGGCATTTGGTATTGGAATTATATCTGGTCTTAGTTCACTTTCTGTGAAACGAAATTAAGCAGAAAAACGAAGGAAATTCACAACACTAACGACCTCCAAAATAAATAGTATTCAAGCAAGAAGATAAGCACTGTATTTACCCCTATTGAGATTCAGAAACATTAATGACGACATTGCCAATTTTTTGACCCGATTCGACATAACGATGGGCTTCTGCGACTTGCTCCAGGGGGTAGCGTCGGTCAATAACAGACTTGAGTTTGCCTTGTGCCATGAGGTCCTTGAGGAAGTTGAGGTCGTCGGTGTCGTGGTTTGCCGAAGCGATGATGACTTGTTTGTTGCTGCTTATTGAAGTCCAGAGCTTGCGGAGCATGTGAGGGACTCGCGGATTGCCGACCATATAGATACCATCCGGTTTGAGCAATTTCACTGCTTTCCCAAAGGGAGCTTTCCCGACAATATCGAAGAAGACATCATAAGTTTCGTTGGATTTGGTGAAGTCCTCTTTTTTGTAGTCAATTACATGGTCTGCACCCAACTCACGGAGGATGTCGAGCTTGCCCGTGCTGTCGATGGCAGTGACCTCAGCACCGTCGAGTTTGGCGAGTTGAACCGCATACAAACCAATCGTGCCGGATGCGCCGTTTATCAAAATTTTCTGTCCGCGCTGGAGTTTGGCGTGTCGCAAAAAATGCAAGGCTTCCAATCCGCCAACAGGGACTACCCCCGCGTCTTCGTAACTGATGTCATCTGGGATTTTGACGAATATCCCTTCTTCTGAACCCGGTTTTGCGGTGACATATTCGGCATAGGTGTTGAAGCCGAATCCCCGTGAGCCGAAGACTCTTTCGCCAACTTTGAAGGTCGTGATATCTTTACCAACTGCTTCGATTTCACCCGCGAGTTCCATGCCCAGAATACGAATGCGGGTTGGCTTCCTCCAGCCGATAAAGATACGCATCGGTAGCGAGAGATAAATGGGGAATTGGAGATTCCGCATCTCGCAATCGCCCATCGTGACAGTTGCACAATGCACCTTGATGAGGATTTCATCGGCTTTGGGGGCGGGTTTTGGTATGTCGCCGTATTGAAGGACATCGGTTGACCCGTAGGCGGTCCATAGGATGGCTTTCATTCGTTTGCCTCTCGCGTTTGCCATAGATATTGGTCTTGCTCATGGCGGATATATCCCAGACCGGGAAAGGGAAAATGATAAGCAAGGATGAGTTCATCCGCTAAACTGTCCCGTAGATTGTAGCGCGTTTTGATGGCTTGCTCATCGTCAAAATCAAAGGTCAAATGCCAATGCGGATAATTGAGGTGAAGCGGAGGCACGATGGCATCCCCAATCACCTGCAAACGTTGTGTTTGTGATTCAATTTCGTAGCGAACATGGTAGCGGGAGTGTCCATAAGCCGGAATGGCGCGGATACCCTCAGCGACTACATCATCCGTTTCATTGATTAAACGTAAATGGGGAGCTAACCCGCCGAGATAATGTTGGATAAAATCATGCCTCTCTTGTCCGCGAGATAAGGCATTAGTCAATTGCTCATCGGAAGTATAGTATTTCCATTCGTGTTGCCACATGACATATTCGGCATTGGGGAAGCGTTTCTTGCCATCTGAGTCTAACATCCCGCCATAATGGTCAGGATGAGCATGAGTGATGGCAACCACATCAATCGAATCGGGATGAATATCCGCTTTTGCTAATTCGACAAATAACTGGGCTTGTTCGGGTCGATAGGCATGTGTCCCTGTGCCAATTAGGATGCGTTGTCCATTGCGTTCGAGTAATAAAATGTTGGTAGATAATTCAACAGCCTTCGTGTTGATACCTTGCGCCTCGTAGACTTGTTGACGTTCCGCTTCATGCCCTTGTCCCCAAAATCGTTCTATGGGCATCGACGTGATTCCATCTTGGAAGACGGTGCATTCAAAGTCGCCGATTGTGAATGGATAGCTTGTCGTCATATATGTTGCCCTCCCAATAGCACACCTACCATAACACATTTAAGCGTCATGGTAGGTGAAATTGTGTATTGGATTGTTGTGTCGCTGAAGGCAGGCTATTTCTATTTTGAGTTCTTGTTGTTGTAGAGATACATGGTCAAGGGTGCAAAGATGGCAATCAGTATCCCACAGGCAAGGAACACAACAGCAATTTGGTCGGGTGTGGCATTGCCGTTCATCAAGCCACGGATGGCTGTTGCGGTCAATGTCACGGGATTGATATTCACCAAGCCCTGTAGCAATTCTGGCATGGTCGCTGGGTTAACGAAGACATTGCTGATGAAGGTCAGTGGGAAGGTGGTCATCCCTGCAACAATGGAGACCGATTCGGGGTCATTGAGGAGTAAACCGAGTGTTGTCCAAATCCATGACAAGCTGAAGGCAAAGACCAGCAATAATCCCATTGCAAGGACGATACCACTAAAGCCTGCTTCTGGACGAAAGCCAAGGATTAATCCTAGAATGATGACGACGGTTCCGGCGGTGGTATAGCGAATCATATCACCGAGCAACGCCCCTACTAGAACAGCAGGTCGCCAGAATGGGAGGGAACGGAAGCGATCAAAGATGCCTTTGGAGATGTCTGTGTTCAGTCCAACAGCGGTATACATGCTAATCATCGCCACCGTCAGCACGAGGATGCCGGGGATGAGGTGTTGCACGTATTGCTCGACTGAGCCAGCCAATGCCCCACCGAAGATATAGGTCATCATGAGTGTCATCAAAATCGGGAACATGGTGACATCAATCAGTTGCCACGGGACATGCTTGATTTTGAGTAAGGCGCGCCATGCTAAGGTTAAGGATGCTGATAAACCGTTGGGACGGGCGGGTCGATAATTGGCGGTGATCGTCGAGGCAATCATATCCTCGTCCACGATAGTTGGTAAAGGGGTATCAATGGGTAAGGTGGTCATTAGGCGATTTCCTTTTGAGTGTTGGTTTCATCGGTAAGGGGTTGTCCAGTGAGGGACAAGAAAACTTCGTCCAAGCTCGGTTGTCCAAGTGAGAATTCGGCAAGGTCAATCCCTGCTTGAGATAGTTCGGTTAGCGTGTGAGTCAATAAGGCTTGGTCAGTGATGGGCGCAGACAGTTCGGCTGGGTCGGGTTCGAGTTCAGGAGTGATACCCATCGTTTTTGCGACAATTTGCTCGGCTTGGTGACGTTGTGCGGAGTCATTCAGGCGGATACGGAGGACTCCTGAACCCACAGAGGATTTGAGTTCGCTTGGTGTGCCATCCGCAATGATTTTACCTTGGTCGATAATCACAATGCGATCAGCGAGTTCATCGGCTTCTTCCAGATATTGAGTCGTCAACAAGACGGTTGTACCTGCGGAGCGCAAGGTGCGAATGACATCCCAGATGTAACGGCGACTGCGGGGGTCGAGTCCGGTGGTGGGTTCATCCAAGAAGAGCAAGTCAGGCGAAATGACGATACTCGCGGCAATATCTAAGCGACGACGCATCCCGCCGGAATAGTGCTTGACTTGGCGATTACCCGCATCGGCTAAACCAAAGGCTTGAATGAGATTCATCGCGCGGTGTCTGGAATCTCGCCATGAGTAGCCGAGTAGACGTGCGACAAGGACAAGATTTTCGACACCAGATAAGTCTTCATCAACGGAGGCGAATTGTCCTGTCAGGCTCACACGTTGACGCACAGCATCGGCTTCTTTGAAAACATCGTGTCCGAATATCTTGGCACTGCCCGAATTGAACTTGAGCAAGGTGGAGAGGATACGCACCATCGTCGTTTTGCCTGCGCCATTGGGACCGAGTAAGGCGAGTAAACTACCCTGCTTGACGTTGAGGTTGATGCCCTTCAGTACTTCCACTTTGCCATAGGATTTGTATAGATTCGTGACTTCGATTGCATTCATGTCTTTCTCCATTCGTTGTGGTTGTTATGGTTATTCTGCGATGTTGATAATCACTTTGCCTCTGGCACGCATCGTTTCCAGATAGCGAAGCCCGTCAGGAGTCTCACTCAGTGGATAGCGTCGGTCAATTACCGGGCGGACTTCGCCAGAAGCGAGAAGCTCATTCATAAACAGCAAATCAGCTTGACGGATTTGAGCTGTTCCCATCATACCGATGGACTTATTGCCAAGAGCGGATAACAATTTGGCGAAAAATACGCTCTGGATGAACAGATGGGGTAAGGTTGTAAATCCTGCTATGACCGCTTTTCCATTGGGGCGCAAAGCCCCTCGGAATGCCCATGCCGAGCGATTGCCGACTGCATCATAGATGAGATCGTACTGCTCACCCCGGTTGGTGAAGTCCTCTTGAGTGTAGTCAATCACATGATCTGCACCGATGGAGCGCACCAGCTCGACATTGCGTGTACTACAAACCCCCGTGACTTCTGTGCCAAAGTGCTTGGCAAGTTGTACTGCTATCGTCCCGACCCCGCCGGATGCACCATTGATGAGAACTTTTTGCCCGGCTTGAATTTCCCCTGCATCCCGCAGTCCTTGTAGAGCAGTCAACGCAACAACGGGTATCGCGGCGGCTTCTTCAAACGTGATGTTATCCGGTTTCGGAGCTAAGTATTTTTCCGTCACACAGACGTACTCGGCAAAACCGCCTGCTCCAATGTCTCCGTACACATCATCACCAACCTTGAATTGCGTTACGGCTTTACCAACCGCTTCCACTCGTCCTGCGAGGTCTGCTCCGATTTTTGAATTCTTGGGTTTACGCAGACCATCACTTAGGCGAACCAAGAACGGCGCGCCTCGCATGCGATGCCAATCGAGAGGATTCGCAGATGCAGCGTGAATTTTCACAAGGACTTCATTCTCTTTTGGTGTGGGTTTCTCAACCTCGACCAATTCGAGAACATCTGGCGAACCGTATTGATTGAAGACGATGGCTTTCATGACTCCCCTTGATTGATTGAATGTGTTTTCCATTTTCAATACGGCTCACTTGTTGGTTATGTTGCAACTCGGATAACGACATTGCCTCGTTTGCGTCCGGTATCAACATAGCGATGCGCTTCTGCGATGTCTTCCAGCGCGTAGCATCGGTCTATCACCGATTTCAGTTGTCCCATTTCGATTAAGGCTTTCAGGAAGACATAGTCATCTTGCTGGCTCTTCATCAAAATGCCCCATGTCGCCTTCTTGCTCCCAACGATGGATGTCCAGAGGGATTGCCAAATCAGGGCGGGTGTCATGGCAATCGAGACAAAGATGCCTCCTCGCTTTAGTGCAGGTTTGCTTTGTGAAAAGGAGGACTTGCCGACTGCATCAAAAATGATGTCGTAGGTCTCGGTGTTTTGGGTGAAATCGGCTTGGGTATAATCAATCACCTCATCGGCTCCCAAAGACTGCACCAATTCCACATTGCGGGTACTGCACACCGCCGTCACGGTTGCGCCATAGTATTTGGCGAGTTGTACAGCGTAAGTCCCCACGCTACCGGATGCCCCATTAACCAAGATGTGTTGTCCGGGTTCTATTCGTGCTTTATCCCGAATGA
>JANQRM010000153.1 GCA_028284565.1 Anaerolineae bacterium
ACAACACGTGGAGAGGTTTCGAGATTAAAGCGCTCTTCTGGGAAAATCGGTGTGAGGCGTTCAAAGTTAGGGCGAACTTTCACTTCTTCGGGATTGAGACCGTTGACTGCATCGACACGCAACAGCCCATAATACTTCTCGTTGTCTTTTGGTGGACGAACCTGCCCAATCACCACATCACCTGTCCGTAGGTTAAAGCGACGGATTTGGGTTTGGCTCACATAGATATCGTTACGTCCGGGCAAAAAGCCTTCCGAACGCAAGAAGCCCATGCCATCATCGACAACTTCAAGGACACCACCGCGCAGTTGATGCCCGCGCCGTTCTGCCTCGGTTCGTAACAAGCCGATGATGAGGTCTTGTTTCTTGAGTCGGCTATAACGGGGAACTTCAGCATCCCGCGCGAGGTTACGCAACTCATTTAAGTTTTTGGTTTCAAGTTCTGCAATGTTCATAGAGGGAAATTCCTAGCTTCCATCGCGCCAAAGAGGGTTGGCACGGATTTACATGGTCAGTTAACACAGATAATTCATCGGGTGTTTACCCCGTTGATAGTCAATAGGATACTTATGCACACGTCACGTTGGTACAACACAGTTTGATTTGTGGTAGTAGTGATGGAAGATGATAAGCAAAAACACTATAGCACACAACCTTGAGATGGTCAACGCCATTTATTGAGCTTTAAGTTTTGGCTTGATGTTCGCCCACGTTTTCTTTTAGGATAGCCCTGCAATAAAGGACGTTTCCGATATATGACCATTGATTTATCCTTAATTACATCTAGCTACCAAGCCGAAGCCTTTCTGGAGCGATATGTCCAGCGTGTGCTTTCGGTACTGGAATCACTCCAATCGACACTCTCCATTGAACTTATCATCGTCGCAAACGACATCATATCAGATGAGCGTGAGATGTTGCTACCGCTTGAGCATATTGCCGATTCATCGCCCCATTTTAGCCTCAAATTGTTAGAAGTCCCCCGCGAATCGCTCTATGCCTCGTGGAATCGGGGGGTAAAATATGCAAATGGAACCGCTGTCGGCTTCTGGAATGTGGATGATGTGCGCTTTGCCGATGCCATTATTCAAGGGGTTGAGCAGATTCAATCAGGCTGTGAGTTGGTTTACTTCCCCTATCACATTATCAAACAGGTAAAGTTATTGAGGCTTATCCCAAGACAACGAATCACCCACTTTCCTGCACATCCCTATCAGCAACATGATTTTATTCGTACCATGCGCTTTGACCCCTTTTTCCTCTTCAAACGGACTTTATTTGACCAAGTTGGGGATTTTGAAACCGATTTTAAGATTACGGGTGATTATGAATGGCTGATGCGCGCTTTTCAGCATACAAACCCCCGCCGTGTGGATACTCTTTCCGGCGAATTTTATATTCATGGGGACAATCTCAGTTCGACAGGCAATCCCCGCCAGAAAGTGGAAGAAAATATCGCCCTCTTGTGGCATGATGCATGGGATGGATTGCATCCAGTTAATCCACAGTTGATGAAGCAACTTTGGGACGAATGGGGACATAAGAAGGGAATTCAGTTGCCAGAGGCTATCCAACGACAGTTATGGGGAGATGATGCAGAAGCGCATTGGCAAACGTCACTCGCTGAACGTGAACAGATTGAACGCAACCGTACCTTGCGCGCTTTCCCTAAATGGCTGATGGAAAAGCTAGGGTTGCGTCCCCTTTTCGCCCGCTTGGGCATTGTCAAATCAGCGGAGTCACATCCATGAGCAACCCCAAACTCGTCACAATAGTCCTGCCGACGCTAAATGGTGAGACCTACCTCTCCCATGCGATTGATAGCGTACTTGAACAAACCTATCGGCATTGGGAGCTGATCATCGTGGATAGCTACTCGGATGATTCAACGCCCCAGATTATCGCCGATTATGTAGCGAAAGATAGGCGAATCCAATCGACCCAAAACCCCAAAGAAAATGGACGCTTGCCCGGTGCATTGAACGCTGGATTCAAATTGGCAAAAGGGGATTATTTTACATGGCTGTCGGACGATAATGAGTTCCACCCGACGGCTCTAGAAACCATGGTGGAAGCCCTCAATACCCATCCCAATGTGGTGCTGGTCTATAGCGATTACACCATTCAGGAAGAAGACGGTACGACGCAGCTCAGCCGAGTTTTGCCTCCCCTATATATCACTCAGAAGAACATCATCACGCCCTCATTTTTGTACCGCAAAGAAGTTGATGCCCAAGTCGGAGGCTATCGACCAGACTATTTCCTCGCCGAAGATTATGATTTTTGGCTCCGTGCGTTTGACACTGGGGATTTCCTGCCCATTCATCAGGATTTGCATTTCTATCGCTACCATGAGGGGAACTTAACGGCTGAACATGGTGTCAATAATCTTGAAGCATCAGCGATTAAAGGATTGCATTGGGTGCTTGACCATGCGGAGTGGACAAAAGACCGTGACAAACGCGGACGGATTTACTTGCATTTGGCGTTCCTTGCCCGACGCTATGGCAACTACGGCACATGGCTCAAACATAGTCTACAAGGAATTTGGTTTGCACCACGAGTATCCATCCGTCGCTTCGGGATGTGGTGTATTCATCGTCTCTTTGGAAAACGAGTGAATCAAGCTCTGAGCCAACGCTATGCCAAGCGACAGGGACTTTCCTCCTAAAATTGCAGAGAAATTATATATTTCTTACAACATGCTAGACGGAATGTAGTATAATCGTACCAAGAGTCGAATCGTTAGGACATCATCATGAGCTTGCAAACCAAGAACTTCCTTCATCAAGAAACAGCACGCCTCCAACAAGAAAACAAGGAACTCAATGAGGAAGTTCATCTCCTGCGAGACTTTGTGGAAGTCTTGGACGATATTTTCGAGTCCTCTTTCCGCTTCAAAAGCGATGATGAACTCTTACCCCTCTTGCGGAGCATTCTCACCAAAGCGATGAAAATCCTGGATGCACCCGATGGTTCGCTGGCTCTGTTGGACGACAAGCAAGATGAACTCGTCTTCATGATTGTGGAAGGCACGTTGGGTGGCGAACTCGATGGCTATCGTATTCCAGCTGGCGAAGGGATTGCGGGCTGGGTCGTGCGTAATCAAAAGCCGGCTTTGGTGCGTAATGTCCGGACGGATTTTCGCTTCTCGAATACTGTCGATTCCGAATTCAAATTCCGTACTCAATCCATTATTGCCGTCCCCTTGATTGGCAATCGCAAAATCTACGGCGTGGTCGAAATTCTCAATCAAAAAGGCGACCAACCCTTTAACGAAAAAGATGTCGCGTTGTTGCGTCTGCTCTGCCGTGCGGCTGGCGAAGCCCTTGCGGATATTGAGAGCCAATCGCCCATTACTGAGTGATGGACACGAACAAAACCATCCCACAACGGG
>JANQRM010000353.1 GCA_028284565.1 Anaerolineae bacterium
GGAGAAAAGCCGAATGTAATTGATCGTGCCGACAAATTTGTCCGTCATGGTCTTAAAGACATAGCCCGCCAATTGCCCATCGTCGGATTGGGGTGGTGGTAAATAGGTGACATCATCCGATCCCTTTTTGATCAAGCCTACACGACGTGCAGAAGGAGCTGAGGTATAAGCAATAAGTGCTTCTAAAAGTGGGACTGTCCCAATATTGCTGGTTCCTGATGTCACAAAAACAGGGACTGTCTTCAAATCGGGGTTCCTAGCGGCTTTTCGCATCCCCTCACGAATTTCGTCATTGGAGAGGGTCTCTTCTTCAAAATACTTTTCGATGAGCGCATCATCGGCTTCGGCGGCGGCTTCGACCAATTCGACACGCGCCACTTCGGCGATATCGGCTAATTCATCGGGCAAATCGGAGCGTTCACTGCCTGCATCATAATAGGCTTTCATGGTCATCAAATTGACCACACCCTTGAAGTCAGCTTCTGCGCCGATGGGAAGCATCACCGGGATAAATTTGAATTCGGGGAAGGTTTCTTTGAGATGGTTAAGTGTCTTATCGAAGTCGGCGTTTTCCCGATCCATCTTGTTGATTGCCACGATGATAGGCTGATTGTATTCTTCAGCATGCCTCCATGCCAACTCTGTCCCCACCTCTACTCCAGAGACGGCATCGACAACGACAATTGTGGCATCAGCAACGCGAATGGCATTCTTGACCTCGCCTTGAAAATCGACAAAGCCGGGTGCGTCCAGAACGTTAATTTTGTGGTCGTTAAATTCAATCGGCACCAGAGACGTTGACAGGGATAAGCCACGTTCTTTTTCTTCATCATCCCAGTCGGAAACCGTATTTTTCTCATCGATTTTGCCAAGGCGGTTGATTGCACCGGTGTTAAATAACAACGCCTCAACCAGAGAGGTTTTCCCCGAACTCTGATGCCCCACTAGAGCCACATTTCTGAGTTTATCCGTTGTATATTCCTTCATAAAAAGAAACTCCATGCTAAATTTGACGAATAGATAATCTTTACACTATGGTTGGGGATTTTAAGACGGGGTTAAGCGATTGTCAAACTTTGTCATGCTTCCTTAAACGTTTGTCTTACCCTGAGAAGACAACTCCCCACTCGCTAGCGGGTGTGCCTGTGTTACAATCTTGCCAGATTCACCCATCCAAAAGAAAAGGTTGATAGATGTCTGACAAAGATTATTTGTTTCGTGGGGAAATTGATGAGCTTGATCCTGATGTAGCGGAGTTAATTCGACATGAAACCGCCCGTCAACAACGCCACCTGATTCTCATCCCATCAGAAAGCACCGTGCCAGAAGCAGTCCGTCTTGCTCTCAGTTCGGCATTCCATAATATTTATGCCGAGGGATATCCTGATGAGTCGATGCGTCATATGTCGCAACAGGATATTTTAGATTATCCACAACGGCTATCGGAGTATCGTCGGCTGGCGGATGACCGCTACTATAAAGGCACAGAATACGCCAATGTCATTGAATCTTTAGCACGTCGGCGTGCCGCTGAGTTGTTCGCTACTGAGTCTCATAGTGCAGACAAACTCTATGTGAATGTGCAGGCTTTGTCTGGCGCACCCGCGAACAATGCGGTTTATTCTGCCTTGTTGAATGTCGGTGATACAGTCATGGGTATGGATTTGATTATGGGGGGACATCTCACACATGGAAGTCCGGTGAATCGCAGTGGCATCAACTACAACATCGTGAGTTATGGCATTCATCCAGAAACGGAACAACTCGATTATGATGCGATGATGCAACTTGCGCTGGAACATCGCCCTAAGATGATTATCGGTGGCTATAGTAGTTATCCCATACAACCCGATTGGGCGAAGTACCGAGAGATTGCGGATGCTGTGGGTGCGTATCTACTCGCTGATGTCGCGCATGTCGCTGGATTAATTGCGGGTGGTGTCTATCCGAATCCTGTGGGGATTGCGGATGTTGTCACCTTCACGACACATAAGACACTGAATGGTCCTCGTGGTGCGGTAATTATTTCGCATAAAAAATCACTTTCTTCTAAAATTGATCGTGCCGTATTCCCCGGTGAGCAGGGGGGACCGCATATCAACACGATGGCGGGGCTGGCAGTTGCCTTACGCCTTGCCCGAACTGAGCAATTCCAAAATTTGCAACAACAGACAGTGAAGAACGCGGCACGACTCGCTGACAAATTGGAATCGCGGGGTTTTCGTTTGCCTCATGGCGGGACGAATACCCATCTGTTGCTTATCGACTGCAAGACTATTAAAGGCGAGGACGGGACGACCCTTAGTGGGGATATGGCGGCACGTATCCTCGATTTGGCTGGAGTTGTGGTCAATCGCCAGACGATTCCGGGGGATACCAGTGCGCTCCGTCCGAGTGGGATACGCATCGGGACTCCGTGGATAACACAACGGGGCTTTGGCGATGCTGAGATAGATGAACTCGGTGACATCATCGCAGATGTGTTATCTGCCTGTGTGCCATTCAGTTATACGGGACGTATCCGACCTCTTGCCCGTGCTAAAGTGGATTTTGATGTGCTACAACAAGCGAAAATTCGGGTGAGGGAACTCTCCAAGAGTGTAGGCATCGACACGGATGCAGAAGCGGATGGCTATCCCCACTTTTATTATTTGGACGATCTGTCAGTTGGGGCGTATACGCTATCCATTTCGGGTGAGAATGCGGTGGCGTTCTTGCAGACAGTCACGACAAATGATGTGGAAGCACTCTCAAACGGTGAATCTCAATCTACACAACTCCTTGAAGCAGATGGCAGTTTGATGGCGAATGCGGTGCTGGAACAACAAGATAGCTCGACCTTCCATCTGCATGTGGAGAACAATGCCGGGCGAGTGTTGGCATGGTTGCGTTCACTGTCGGATGGTTTTGTCATCTTCGATAATGTGGATGTCTATGCCAAATTGCCGGGTCCTGTGACTGTCGAATTGGTGGGTGAAACGTCATTCTCGGCTGGTACAGGTGAGGCTGTTGTCAACAAGCCCTATTTTGTTGGAATCAACGGTGCAGAATTTAATGCCAACTTGGGTGATGATTTGCCACGCTTCGATGACAATCTTGCCTCAATGGACATGATGCGGACGACCTCGCTTCATAGTCTACATATTGAACTCGGTGCGAAGATGGCTCCCTTCGCGGGGTATGATATGCCCTTATGGTATGACTCGGTGCAAACGGAACATCTGGCAGTGAGAAATGGTTCAGGCATCTTTGACGTGACACATATGGGTGTGTTCGATGCGAAAGGGGAAAGTGCCGAAGCCTTCCTTGATTTGGTGACGACGAATGACTTGGGACGCTTAGATGTAGGCGAATCGCATTACACCTATTTCTTGGATGTTGATGGCATTCCACTGGACGACTTGATGATTTATCGGCTGGCAGGTGATCATTTCTTGGTGGTCGTGAATGCCTCGAATAATGATAAGAATTGGGCATGGCTGAATGCTGTAAAAAATGTCGAAGTCATGATTGACCCCGATAATCCGTCACGTCGCTTTGCAGGTGGAGACCGCTTTGAGTTGCGAGATTTGCGCTTGCCGAATGTGGGTGAGGAGATGCGCGTGGATGTGGCGTTACAAGGTCCACAAAGCAAGGATTTTCTGCTCAAACTTGGGGGGAGTGATGCAGATTTAGCCAAAGTCAGTAAGCTGGCATGGGCAGGGGTAACTCAGGTGACCTTGGGCAGTTATGACCTGATTATTTCGCGCACAGGTTATACAGGTGAACGGGTGGCGTATGAAATCTTTGTTCATCCCGATAAAGCCACACAACTTTTTAAAGACTTGATTG